>JAAZVJ010000218.1 GCA_018623675.1 Synechococcus sp. HW_metabat.54
CTTTGAGCGACATCATCAGCATGCAGCCCATGCCGCGGCCAGTGAGGTACTTCTTCGCCGCTGCATGGTGCGGATCACCTGGAAGGCCCGGGTAGCTCACGGATGCCACGGCTGGCTGCTGTTGCAGCCAAGTCGCCAGGGCCATGGCGTTTTCGGTGTGACGCTCGACGCGAAGGCTGAGGGTTTCGAGACCCTGAAGCAACAGGAAGCTGTTGAAGGGGCTGACCGCCGGGCCCCAGTCCCGCAGGCCTTCCACCCTGGCGCGCAGGGCAAAGGCAATGTTGCGGTCGTCGGGCAGGCCCAGCATCTTGCAGATGTCGCTACCAAACCCGAAGGCATCCCAGTGCACGAGGCCGTGGTAAGCCGCACTTGGCTGACTCATCAACGGGAATTTGCCGTTGCCCCAGTTG
This sequence comes from Synechococcus sp. HW_metabat.54, assembly GCA_018623675.1. GTDB lineage: Bacteria > Cyanobacteriota > Cyanobacteriia > PCC-6307 > Cyanobiaceae > Synechococcus_C. The sequence goes on from JAAZVJ010000218.1 coordinate 411, forward strand.
AAGGTTCCCGCGTCAACAATCACACCACCGAGGCTGGTGCCATGACCGCCAATCCACTTCGTGGCACTCTCAACAACCACATCAGCTCCATGCTCGATGGGCCGCAAAAGGGCACCGCAGGCACCAAGGGTGTTGTCCACGATCAGTGGAATGCCGTGCTGCTTGGCGAGCGCTGAAAGGGCTTCGAAATCGGGAATGTTGAAGCGGGGATTGCCCATCGCTTCCACGTAGATCGCCTTGGTTTTGGCATCAATTTGGGCCGCGAAGCTCTCGACGGAATCACCCTCGGCAAACTTCACCTGAATGCCCAGGCGAGGGAATTGCACCTTGAATTGGTTGTAGGTGCCCCCGTAGAGGAACGATGTGGAGACAAAGTTGTCTCCGGCCTGCATGCAGTTGGTGATCGCCAGGAACTGAGCGGATTGACCCGATGCCGTTGCCAGCGCGGCAACCCCGCCTTCAAGGGCAGCCACCCGCTTCTCGAACACATCCGTCGTCGGATTCATCAGACGGGTGTAGATGTTCCCAAATTCTTTGAGACCAAACAGATTGGCCCCATGCTCCGCGTCGTTGAAAACGTAGGAACTTGTTTGGTAGATCGGCACCGCCCGAGCGTTAGTTGCGGGGTCGGGCGATTGACCGGCGTGCAGCTGCAGCGTCTCGAAACGGTGCGTCGTCAAAGCTGATCGGGCGTCGATGACCCTGTTCTAGCCGTCAGCATCACCCGGGCGACACCAGTCATCACCAGGTTCCGGCTTCTCAGTGTCTGCGAGGGAGGGCATGGTTTCACGCACCAGAGGCACGAAGCGGGCACGCACCTGCTGGCGGAAGGCTGCAGCGGTGTTCGCGTCGAGAACGGGATAGGGCTGGGCGCCGTCGGCTTCCAGCAGATGCCGCCAACGGTTGTTGTCTTCAGCCTTGCGAGCCTCTAGTGCAGCTTTGAAGTCGTACTGCTGCATGGAGCCACCATCGCTCGCCAACGACACAGCAGCTGCCGCCAGTTCGGCACGAATGGGATCAAAGCCTTTGGCCTTGAGGGTGTCGGGAAGACCCAGCACGGGTTGGTAGTAATCGAGCAGGCGCAGCTCTTCCTCCAGAAGGATGGGCCAGGCACCACGGGCACCTTCCGCAAGACCAAAGCCTTGCTCAGCCGCTGTCATCGCATCCAGGTGGAACTGAAGCCAGAGGTAATACGACTTCTCATTGATGCTCTTCTTTGCAGCAGCCTTGCCGGTGACGATCGCAGGAAGCGCCGCCTCTGCCTTGCGCAGAAACAGGCGGTCTTCCCGCTCCAGATTCATGGCACCCCAGCGCTGGCGGTAGTCCCAAAGCTCGGCATAGCGGGCCACATCTTCAGCAGACCAGCCGAGGGCCTGCAGTTCATCGGCGCGATGGGTCAGTTCCTTCGCCACTCAGCTCTGTGTATTCGTGCTCAGGGCAGCGTAGAGGGCGGTTTGCTGTAGGGAAACTCACGGGCGTGCACGGCAGCCGATTGGGGCCTCACGCGGGCATAGCCCTCATGCAACCAGAGATCACCCACAGACGAGGCGTAATGAATCTGCCAGTGATAGAGGCCTCGATACGCCAAGGGATCACGATCCAGCAAAGCCGCGTAGCGCAGCACGGCTTCGCCGTAGTGATCGCTGTTGTTGTAGCCCCACAGCCCGCGACGGAGATCCTTTAAGCCCCCACGGCGCACCAGGTAACGCCCCGCAGCGTGGATGGCATCCCACGGGTTGCGGATGTCACCGCCTTGCCCGATCCCTGGTTCCGCCCATGTGGTGGGCAAAAACTGCATGGGGCCTTGCGCATTGGCCACGGACACTCCATCGATGCGTCCCATCCCTGTTTCCACGAGGTTCACGGCAGCCAAGACCGTCCAGGGAATGCCCGTTGCCTGAGCGGCACTGCGGTAGGCCTTAAGCAACTGGGCCTCCGGAGCTGGTGGCTGAATCCGCCAAGCCGGCACCTGGGTTGAAGGGGCTCGACGGTGCATCGCCAAAAACTCTCGACGGGCGGCAATGTGCTGATCGAACACCCATTGCCATTGCGAGGGGAGAGCCTGACGAACGGCTTCGCTGCGGTTCCGGTCCCTGGAAAGGACCCGATAGACCACCTGCTGCTGATGCGCCAAAGCGGGAATCTGTTCTGAGGCAACGGATGGGTTGCGGATCGCTGCCTCCAGAGCAGCCAACAGCGATGCGATGGCCTGCGGATGCTGGGGAACCAGGGGGTAATGGCGTCCTTCAGGGGTACGCGGAAGCGATGCATGGGTGGGCAACACGGGCAGCTTTGGCTGAATGCTTTCGGCAACAGCTGCTGGTGCAACCTTGCGCTGCTGACCTGCCAAGACCAACGCCACCCCACAAGACAAACCGGTGACCAACAGCAGGCCGCCACACCAGCGCCGCAAAGAAGCCATGGCAGGAGCAGGGATCAAGGAACGAGGAAGCCGCGGCGATCATGAAAATCAGCCTGATCACCAGGATGGGA
>JAAZVJ010000219.1 GCA_018623675.1 Synechococcus sp. HW_metabat.54
GAACAGCCGCTGAAGGAAACGGGGAAAGAGCAGTGAAAATCTGCCGCTGTCCCGCAGCTGTGAAACGTCGGCTCTCCGCCCACGTCAGTCAGAACGCCCGCCAGATCACACCGACGAGGATCGACTTTTGAAATCTTTGCCACTGGCCCTCCGCAGGCTGCTGCAGATCGCCGGCCCTTCTTTTCTGGCGGTTCTGCTGCTGGCCAGCCCTGCTATCGCCCACCATCCCTTCGGCATGGGCGACAGCGCTGGACTGACCCCGCTGCAGGGATTGCTCAGTGGCATCGGCCACCCGCTCCTGGGCCCTGACCATCTGTTGTTCCTGCTGGCGATTGCTTTCATCGGCTTGCAACGTCCTCGCGCCTGGGTCATTCCTCTCTTGGCTGCTGGCCTGGGCGGCAGTGTTCTGTCGCAGTTCATTCCCTTGTCGGATGCCGTGGCTCCCTGGGCGGAGGCACTGGTGTCTCTCAGCCTGGCTGCTGAGGGTTTGATGGCCCTCACCGTTGCTTCCACCAGTTGGTTGCTTCCGCTGGTGGCTCTGCATGGTTTTCTGCTGGGTAGCACCATCGTTGGAGCCGAACCCACCCCGCTGTTCTCCTATTTCCTGGGCTTGCTGACCGGGCAAGCCGCGCTGCTGCTGGTGGTGACCAATTGGTCCGAGATCTTGTTGGAGCGCATCGGCTCTAAGGGGCAGCGGCTTGGCGCAGGCATCTGGATGGGCATTGGCATGGCCTTTGCCTGGGTGGCTCTGATCGACTGAAATCGCTTGTTGCGTCTTGATCGTTGTGGTTTGACGCCAAGAGTTTGATGTTGCGTCATGGGCTCATCGCCATTGATCCATGACGCTCGTTCGGCACCTGCTGGTGGCTCCTGCCGCCCTTGCTTTCATCGCCATTGGCGCCACTGCCGCCGAGTTGAACATCAACGGCGTTTCTGATTACCCCGCTGAAGCAGACCAGGTCACCAGCGTCAGTCAGTTCGCCGACGTTGACCCCACCGACTGGGCCTATCAGGCTCTGGCCAACCTGGTGGAGCAGTACGGCTGTGTGGCCGGCTACCCCAATGGCAGCTTCCGAGGCCAACGCGCCATCACCCGCTACGAAGCGGCGGCGCTGCTGAACGCCTGCCTCGATCGGATCACTGAAGTGACCGAAGAGCTGCGTCGCCTGCTCAAGGAATTCGAAACCGAGCTGGCCATCCTCAAAGGTCGCGTTGACGGTCTCGAGGCCCGCGTTGGCGAACTGGAAGCCACCCAGTTCGCCACCACCACCAAGCTCACGGGCCAAGCCACCTGGGTGGTTGGAGCCAACCGCTTCAAGGGGTCTGCTTCCCGGCTGCGTTCTCAGAGCAACGAGGCATTTGGTGGCACCACGTTCAATTACGACCTTCAGCTGGGGTTGGCGACCTCCTTCTCCGGCAAGGATCAATTGACCACGGTGTTGCGTGGAGGCAACTTTGACGGCGAAGCGAATGTCTTCGGCAGCGGCGGGCCGTCGGGTCTCGCCGCGCTGGAAACAGGTTTTCAGGAAGGTGATCGCCCCAATCTGGTGGCGATCGACAAACTCTTTTATTCCTTCCCTGTGGGGGATGCCATCACCATCACGTCGGGCCCGATTGTTGGCCAGGAAGACATGCTCGCCATCTGGCCGAGCGTCTATTCCAGCGATCCGATTCTCGATGTGCTCACTGTGAATGGAGCGCCGGGGGCCTACAACAAAAACAAAGGTGCCGGCGTGGGCATCAGTTGGGCACCGGAAAGCGGAGCCCGCGCAGCCGTCAACTACGTGGCTGCCAATGGTGCATCCAGCGATACCCGTTCTGGTGGTTTCGCCACCGACAAGGCGGGGGGCACCGGCACGCTGCAGCTGGGTTGGGAGGGTGACAACTGGGGTGTGGCTGCGCTCTTTTCCAAGGTTCAGAACGGTCAAGACCTCATCGCCTTTGCCTCGCCCTTCGTCAAAGATCGATTCAGTGATCGGGGCGTGACCTACGCCTATGCCCTTGGTGGTTTCTGGCAGCCGCTGGAAAGCGGCTGGCTTCCTTCGGTTTCGCTCGGCTGGGGCATCAATCAATCCGACACCCAGCGCAAGGGCCAGGTGAGCACCAGTCAGTCTTGGAGGGCTGGGCTGCAGTGGAACGATGTGTTGATGGCGGGGAACAACGCCGGCATGGCAGTGGGGCAGCCCGTGTTTGCCACGGACCTGCGTGGTGGCGACACCCCTGCTGATGGTCAGTTCATCTGGGAGTGGTGGTATCAGTTCCAAGTGACCGACAACATCCGCGTGACCCCGGCGCTGTTCTATCTGTCGCGACCCATGGGCGAGCTCACACCCGATGGTTCAACGTTCCAGCAGCTTGGCGGTCTGATCAAGACCACATTTGTGTTCTGAGCCGTGGATCAATAACAACATCGCGCCGTTGCAACGGATCAACCTTTGGTTGAACACCCCATTCAACGTGGCAGTGCACAGCCATCACGCCAATGCTTCGGATTCAAGGGGATGCCCAGTTGCTCCGCGCCCTGCTGCTGCATGCCAACGAGCAGGTATCGGCCGCAGTTGAGAAAAGCTCTCAATTCACGGGCCTTATTGAGAATGACTTGCAATATCGACAAGGTATCTGTACTGTTGCGATTAATTCTCAATCGCGATAACCCGTGACCGCGTCCGCCTACCGCTTCCTGCCGGACAATCCGATTGCTCCGTTGAGCATGCCCCGCTCGCAGACGGTGCTGATTGATCCATCCGGGCGTGATCAGGCCACGGTTCTTGAGGTGATTGAAGGGGTGTGCCGTGTGTACTGCCCCTGCGAAGAAACGGAGGGAATGACCCTGGCGTTTTTGCAGTCTGGCGATCGCCTGCGCACCGATCGTCTCTGCAGTGATGGCGTGTGCATCGAGGC
>JAAZVJ010000220.1 GCA_018623675.1 Synechococcus sp. HW_metabat.54
AAGAGCGTCGAGCCAGTGAGAAGTCGCCGATCAGGCACGAGGCATTGCTGACGTCTCTGATCCGTTGTCATGGCAGCAATCCAAGACCAATCGTCGCTTCCTCAATTAATGCGGAAACGTAGGCATGGCTTGCTCGCTTGTCGTCGCAGTGCCATTGCCCATTACCCCCCCGTTCAACCATCAAGCTCTCTCCTGCGTGATTGGTGATGGTGAAGCCCTCGCTCTGGCTGGGTGCGCAGGTGTAACGCTGGCCGGCACGATGCAATGCGATCGATGGATAGTGCTTGCGCAGAGCCACGATTTCCAGCTGAAGCCGTTCTTCGCCTTGCCAGCGATTCATCGACAGCCGAAACGCCACATCGATCTGATCTGGAATGTTCGTTTCACCACGCCAACGCCAGGCAATGCCGTCGTGCAGGGTTCTTCCTTGGCGTAAGCGCACTTTGAGATGACCGCCTCTCAGTGTGCGCTGTTCGACCACATCACAGCCTCTAGCCCAAAACAGAGGCGCAGGGTTGCCGATCCCGAACGGTTCGAGTTTGAGCAGCGATGCCCATAAGCCACGGTCGATCTGCTCAAAACGCAGGAGTGCCTCGGGTTTCACTACCAGTCCTTGAAGCTTGTTCTCCATCCAGGTGCCAGCCAGCGCGCTGAGTTTTTGGTGCACGGCACTCACGTGGGCCGCTTGAACGGTGAAACCACCGGCCGCAGGGTGGCCCCCAAAGCGATCCAAGAAGGGGGCGCACTTGGCGAGCGCTTGATCCACTGCAAATCCTTCCGGCGCCCGCACCGATGCTCTGAACATTCCGTCGCCATCCCCAGCAAGAAGAGCAGCAGGCCGCTGATACCGCTCCATCAACCGTGCTGCCACGATGCCTATCACCCCGTGATGCCAATGCCCTTGGGCCAAGAGCAGAAAGGGAGGTGGGGGTTCAGAATCCGCTTCGACGAGGGCCACGGCCTCGGCCTCGATGGCATCACAGAGCTCCCGGCGCTGACGATTGAGTCCATCGCACTGGCGAGCCAGCGACACCGCCTCATCGCTGTTGTCCTCGGTCAGCAAATCCACCACCAAGCGTGGATCCCCCAGACGGCCAACGGCATTGATGCGTGGTGCAATCTGAAAGCCGATGTCGTCAGCCCTTAAGGGCCGCTCTTCAAGACCACTCAGTTGTTGAAGAGCCCGCAAGCCTGCACAACGGGTTCGATGCAAAGTGCCGAGCCCTTCGCGCAACCAACGTCGGTTCGCTCCCGTGAGTGGGGCCATGTCCGCGATGGTGCCAATGCAGAACAAATCCCGGGCGCTGACGATGGCATCAGGTTTGGTCAGGGCAGCTGCAAGGGTGCGGGCGACGACATAGGCGAGGCCAACGCCAGCGAGGCCTCGGTAGGGAGAGTCCTTGGGGGTGAGAGCAGGATGCACAACAGCCAAGGCCCGAGGCGGAGGGTCCGGGATGGTGTGGTGGTCGGTGATGATCACCTCCACGCCAAGGGTCGTGGCTTTGTCGAGAGCCTCAGTCGCGGCCACCCCGTTATCCACCGTGACCAGCAGCTTGATGCCATCACGATGAAGTTCTTCCACCATCCGGGGATTGAGTCCGTAACCGTCATCCATCCGGCTGGGGATGGCGGCCACGGGTTGGGCTCCAAGGGCATTGAGGGCCCTGATTAAGAGGGCCGTGCTCGTCATGCCGTCGGCGTCATAGTCCCCACAGATGGCCAGGGGTTCTTCGCTGCGGCAGGCCTGGGTCAACCTCTCAACAGCAGCTTTTAAGTCTGGAAAGTGGTCTTCGGCTTTGGGTAAATCAGGTGGGTCAAGCCACTCCAGGGCCTGGTCGGCGCTCAGCGTGCCGCGCCGGGCCAGCACGGCCCGCAGGGCGACGGGGAGCGGAACCCCTTCCAGAGGGTCAGGCCCTGCGTGGGAAGGCAGTTGCCAACGCTGAGCAAGGGCATCAGAAGGCACAGATCTGGCTTGGGGGTCCTTGCATTGTGATCTCTGATTCAATCGTTCGGAGTCTTGACACGCAACCAGCCATGACCCGATTGAAGGCGGTGTTTTGGGATGTGGATGGCACCTTGGCTGACACCGAGATGGATGGTCATCGTCCAGCCTTCAACGCCGCCTTTGAACAATTTGACTTGGGTTGGCATTGGGATCCGGAGCTCTACCAGCAGTTGTTGGCGATTCCAGGCGGGGGCCAACGCATGGTGCATTACGCCAAGCAGTGTCAGCAGTCGCTTGACCAAACGCTTTTGGAGGCTCTCAAGCAGGCCAAAAAGAGCCACTACCTATCTCGGATCCGCTCTGGTGGCGTGGCTTTAAGACCCGGGGTGACCAGGTTGCTTGATGAGCTCCAGAACGCTGGAGTCACGCAGTGGATCGTCACCAGCAGCGGGCGAGCTTCTGTTGAGGCACTCCTGGAGGGGGTGTTCGCCACAACGGGAAGTCCATTTGCGGGTTTCGTGAGTTCTGATGATGTGGCCCATCACAAACCAGCGCCTGACCCCTATCTCTGTGCCCTTCAGCGCAGCGGTGTCGCTGCAGCCTCCGCCATCGCTGTTGAGGATTCGGCGGCTGGCCTGATTGCTGCCTCAGAGGCTTCCCTCGCCTGTTTGGTCACGCCGTCGGGCTGGGATCAGCAGTTGTCATCCCAGTGGCACCGCGCAGCCGCAGTGGTGAATCACCTGGGTGAACCAGGGAACGAATTGACGCAATTGGCAGGGCCCCCTTGCTCCTCCGATCGGATCACGCTGGAGTATCTGGAGTCGCTTCTGGAGTGCGATTCCTAATGGCGTTGCAGATCACCCGTTACGCACGTCTTCAGCGCCAAGTGGGTCTGCAACTCAAACCTGCTCTGACGGGTTCTTGGAAGCGTCGCAGCATCGGCGTGTTGAGTC
>JAAZVJ010000221.1 GCA_018623675.1 Synechococcus sp. HW_metabat.54
CAGCTCCGACAACCGGGTGCAGGAGCTGTCGCGGATCACTCGAGGCCTCAAACAGATGGCCCGCGAGCTAAACGTGCCGGTGATCGCCCTCTCCCAGCTCAGCCGTGGCGTGGAGTCGCGCACCAACAAGCGCCCGATGCTGAGCGACCTGCGGGAATCGGGTTCAATCTAACAAGACGCCGACCTGGTGTTGATGATTTACCGCGACGAGTACTACAACCCGGAAACACCCGATCGGGGCATCACTGAAGTGATCGTGACCAAGCACCGCAACGGCCCTGTCGGCACCGTGAAACTGCTGTTCGAGCCGCAGTTCACCCGCTTCCGCAACCTGGCGGCCTGAGCCGTTGCCGATACTGGAGGGATGACCACCAGCCCTTCCCCCACCGAAGTCTTCGACGTGATCGTCGTGGGGGGGGGCCATGCGGGCTGTGAAGCGGCCATCACCGCTGCCAGGCTGGGCCTGAACACAGCCCTGTTCACCCTCAACCTCGACCGCATCGCCTGGCAGCCCTGCAACCCCGCGGTTGGCGGCCCCGCCAAAAGCCAACTCGTCCATGAAGTGGACGCCTTGGGCGGAGTGATTGGGCGCCTGGCCGACGCCACCGCCATCCAGAAGCGAATTCTCAACGCCAGCCGCGGCCCCGCCGTGTGGGCACTGCGAGCCCAAACCGACAAACGTCAATACTCCCGGCAGATGCTGCAACTGCTGCAGCACACCCCAAACCTGGCCCTACGCGAAGCCATGGTGACGGGGCTGGAGATCGACGGTGATCCCAACGGCGGCGGTGAGCGCTGGGATCCCAGCCAAGGACCAGCCACCCGCATCACGGGGGTGCGCACCTATTTCGGCAGCGTGTATGGCGCCAAGGCTGTGATCCTCACCGCCGGCACCTTCCTCGGGGGCCGCATCTGGGTGGGCCATCAATCCATGCCCGCCGGCCGCGCCGGTGAGCAGGCCGCCGAAGGCCTCACCGAAGCACTCCAGCAACTGGGCTTCCACACCGATCGACTCAAAACCGGCACACCTGCTCGGGTGGATCGCCGCAGCATTGCCCTCGATCAGCTGGAAGAACAACCCAGCGATGCCGCCGATCGCTTCTTCTCCTTTGATCCAGCCGCCTGGGCCAGCGGTGAGCAGATGAGCTGCCACATCACCCGCACCACAGCAGCCACCCACCAGCTGATCCGCGACAACCTTCACCTCACCGCCATCTATGGCGGGGTGATCGACAGCAAAGGGCCGCGCTACTGCCCCTCGATCGAAGACAAGATCGTGCGCTTTGCCGACAAGGACAGCCACCAAATCTTCCTGGAGCCGGAGGGGCGCGACACTCCCGAGATTTATGTGCAGGGCTTCTCGACAGGCCTACCGGAGCCGATCCAGCTGCAGTTGTTGCGCAGCCTGCCGGGTCTTGAGCAAGCCGTGATGCTGCGGCCCGCCTACTCGGTCGACTACGACTACCTGCCCGCCACCCAGCTGCTGCCGTCGCTGGAAACCAAGCGGGTGGAAGGGCTGTTCAGCGCCGGGCAACTGAACGGCACCACCGGCTACGAAGAAGCTGCTGCCCAGGGCCTAGTGGCAGGCCTGAATTCCGCCCGCCGCATCCGCGGCCAAGAAGCGGTGCACTTTCCCCGCCAGGGCAGCTACATCGGCACGATGATCGACGATCTGGTGAGCAAGGATCTGCGCGAGCCCTACCGGGTGCTCACCAGCCGCAGCGAATACCGCCTGGTGCTGCGGGGCGATAACGCCGACCGACGCCTCACACCTCTGGGGCGGGAACTCGGGCTGATCGACGACCGCCGCTGGCAATTGTTTGAGCAGAAGCTCAGCGCCATGGAAGCGGAGAAGCAACGCCTCGAAACGCAACGCCTCAAGGTGAGCGATCCGGTGGCACCTGCAGTGGAAGCGGAAACCGGAGCCCCGATCAAAGGTTCCATCACCCTGGCGGATCTCTTGCGGCGCCCTGGCATGCATGCCGCTGATCTGGTGCGCCATGGCCTGGCCGATGCCGATTTGCCCCTACAAGTTCGCGAGGGAGCTGAAATCGACATCGAATACAGCGGCTACCTCCAACGCCAACAGCAGCAGATCGATCAGGTGAAGCGCCAAGGTCAGCGCAAGCTGCCCGAAGGCATCGACTACGACGCAATCGGCACGCTGTCGCGGGAAGCGCGAGAAAAGCTGTCAGCCGTGCGTCCGCTCACCCTCGGCCAAGCCAGTCAGATCCCTGGTGTGAGCCAGGCCGATCTCACGGCCCTGCTGATGTGGCTGGAACTGCGTCAACGCCGTAACGCCACCAACAGCGCAACCAGCGGCGCAGACCTCGCCCCAACAGCCAACTCTCGATAGCGTTGAGGCCTCGGCCAACGCCCCGATGCCCACCCAGCTCTCCAGATCCAGGGCCTTCTGGAACCTGCGTGCAGAGCAGGTGATGGACCGTGTCTTCAACCAAGAGGAGCCCGCGCTTCAGGCCGTGAAAGTGCGCGTGGAACCAAGCGCACCGCAAGCGCAACAGGAGCCCGTGCGTCCGCAATCACCAGAGGAAAGCCGACAGGGCTTACTGATCGGTGCTGCCGGAATCGCTGTGTTGGGAATCGCCAGCAGCATTTGGTTGGGGCAGAACTGGCAGCGATCCATGCAGGCGCTCAACCGCGAACGGGATCTACAGCTGATCGAACGGGTGCGGAACTTGCCTGTGGCCCCCCAGAGCCCAGCGAGCAAAGGGCCAACGCAAACTAATGCTTCGGCAGCTCCCCAGCTGGTGCCGCTCACCGTTCCCTTGGCCAGCCCCCTGCCGATGGCAGATCCTCTCGCCGCGGCCATCCCCGCCGAACCCCTGCTGGTGGGTGTTGTCCACACGGGAGCTGGTCAAGGCTCGGCCATCTTCCA
>JAAZVJ010000222.1 GCA_018623675.1 Synechococcus sp. HW_metabat.54
CGGCCGTCGATGCCGAATCCGGCACCTCAACAACTGACGCAGCTCTCGACGACCAACCTGCAGCCAAGCCCAAGACCGCTGTGGCACCTGCATCGGCTACCCCGATTGCCCCTCCTGTGGTTCCGCCAGCCGTGGTGTCGGTGAGCACGGGGGAAGCCAGTTGGTATGGACCAGGCTTCTACGGCAATCGCACGGCGAACGGTGAGGTGTTTCGGCCGGGAACGCTCACAGCAGCCCACCGCACATTGCCTTTCGGCACCAAGGTTCGCGTTACGAACCTTTGGAACGGGCGATCCACGGTGGTGCGCATCAATGACCGTGGCCCTTTCTATGGCCAGCGTGTCATTGACCTTGCCCATGGTGCAGCAAACCAACTTGGCTTGATTGCTAGTGGTATTGCTCAAGTGCGCCTTGAGGTGTTGCGCTGACTGTTCAGCTTCTTCGATCACTCCCTGAGCTACGCCAGTGGCGTGCACAGCAAACCAGGTCGGTGCATTTTGTGCCGACCATGGGAGCACTGCATCAGGGTCATGCCCGCTTAATGGCGCATGCCCGAGTGGTCACAACGACGCCTTGCTCTGTGCTCGCCAGCGTGTATGTGAATCCTTTGCAGTTCGGCGCTGGAGAGGATTTTGAGCAGTATCCCCGAGATTTAGATGCCGATTGCCGTGTGGCTGCTCAGGCGGGGGTGGATGCGCTGTGGTGTCCGACCGATGCCCAGATGTATCCGGATGGTTCCGATCAGGTGTTTCGCTTGCAGGTTCCTCAATCCCTGCAGCAGCACCTTTGCGGAGCCAGTCGCCCAGGTCATTTCGATGGTGTCGCCACGGTGGTGGCCCGGCTGCTTTCGCTCGTGCGCCCTTCGGTTCTGCTCTTGGGTGAGAAGGATTGGCAGCAGCTCACCATCCTTCGCCATCTCGTGAGGGCATTGGCTCTGCCTGTGCGGGTGATCGGATGCCCCACCGTGCGAGAAGCCGATGGATTGGCCAGTAGCTCGCGCAACAGCTATCTCACGCCTGTCCAGCGCCAACAAGCATCTGCGTTGCCCCACCTTCTCCAGCAGGAGGCAGAGGCTGTCCGCAGTGGAGTGCGTGATGTGGATTCATTCGCCCTCAAGACCGCCCTGACAGCGGCAGGCCTTGCAGTGGACTATGTAGAGGTGGTGAGTCCTTCCACCTTGCAACCCGCTTCAGCCGATCAGACCTGTCGGTTGCTGGCTGTGGCTGCTCGATGTGGGGCTACTCGTTTGATTGATCACATTGTTCTGATGACCCGTTCGCCCATCGTTGCCATCGACGGCCCTGCCGGGGCTGGTAAGAGCACTGTGACCCGTGCTTTTGCTGAGCGGATGGGCCTGCTCTACCTCGACACCGGCGCCATGTATCGCGCCGTGACCTGGTGGGTGTTGGAACAGGGACTTGACCCTGCTGATGCAGCAGCTGTGGAGCCCTGCTTGGAGGGGCTTGAGGTGGAGCTTGATCCCCTTCGCGATGGTGTGCAGGCCGTGCGGGTCAACGGCCGCGATGTCACGGAGGTGATTCGGGATCCTCGGGTGACGGCCAAGGTGTCTGTGGTGGCCGCTCATGCCTGCGTGCGCGCTCTACTCACTGCTCAGCAGCAGCGCATGGGTGAGCGCGGCGGTCTGGTGGCTGAAGGCCGAGATATCGGCACGGCAGTGTTCCCCGATGCCGAACTCAAGGTGTTTCTCACCGCCACACCCGCTGAACGGGCGCGGCGGAGGGCTGTGGATCTGGAGCGTCGTGGATTTGAAGTTCCGGCCTTGGCGGAGCTGGAAGCGCAGATCGTGGAGCGTGACCATCTCGACAGCACTCGCGATGTGGCCCCCCTCGTGCAGGCGGCTGATGCCACGGAACTGATCACCGATGGCATGGGTATCGATGCGGTGATCGACGCTCTTGAGGATCTCTTCCGGCTCAAGGTTCCTGCAGAAGCTTGGCCCGGTTCTAACGCTTGAGCTGAGGCTTGATCTCCTCGATCAACCCGGAGCATGCATCCTCCAGCAGGTCGAGCACCTGCTCAAAGCCTTGCTCTCCTCCGTAATAGGGGTCGGGTACGTCGGTGAGATCGGTTGAGCGGGCGTAGCTGAGCATCGGCCGGATGGTGGCGGTGGCGTTGTGACCCGCCTCTTGCGCCAGGCTGCGCACATTGCGCAGGTTGTCGCTGTCCATGGTCACCACCAGGTCGAATCGACTCAGGTCGTCGAGTTCGATTTGCCGGGCGCGGCTCGGCAGGTGAATGCCACGACGTTCGGCCGCGGCGCGCATGCGGGGGTCGGCCTTGTTGCCGACATGCCAGCTGCCGGTGCCAGCGGAGTCAACGACGAAGTGATCGGAAAGGCCTTGCTCTTTGAGCAGATGCAGAAAGACACCTTCCGCAGCTGGTGACCGGCAGATGTTGCCGAGGCAAACAAACAGCAGTTTTTGTGTCATTGGCTTCGCAGTCTCTCGAGTGCCCTGGCTGCCCTTAATCGAACCACCTTGGCAGGCTCAATGTCCGAGGAAAGTTGCTCGATGCGCTTTAAGCCTTCAGAAAAGAGTGCGTCGCTCGCTTGGATTTGATTTTCCAGGCCAACACAGGCGGCATAGCGAACAATCCATTCACCATCGGTGCAGGCTCTGGAGAGTGTGTGCAGGCATCGCTGCTGTTCTTCAGCTGTTAGAGCTGGGCTGTCAGTAACTCCCAGGCGACCTAATCCTGTTGTGGCCGCGCGTCGAACACTTGGGCCAATGTCATGTTCAACAGCATGAATCAGGGTCTCTAACGCGCAGCTGTCGCCGATTTCCGCAAGTGCTTTCACTGCCCAGGCTCTCGCTCCGTAATTCTGGGGGTCGAGATTTTGAAGGATCTCAGGAGCAGCTTTCCTCCCTAGTGC
>JAAZVJ010000223.1 GCA_018623675.1 Synechococcus sp. HW_metabat.54
AGCTGCAAGGAGAGGTCTTGATTCGGGCTGAGCTGAAGTTCCACCTGTTGCAGCAGGCCCACCACCATGAGGCGGATTTCGAGTTCTGCCAGGGCCTTGCCCAGGCACACCCGCTCCCCACCACCGAACGGCATCAGGGTGGGGCCCCCCGGGTTGTCGTCCAGGTGCCGGCTGGGGCGGAACACGTCGAGGTCGCCTGAGCCATGGCGATTCGATGCGGCCAGAGCCACCTGGATGACGCGGTCAGCGGGAATCTCGACGTCGGCCAGGGTGATGGCACGGGTCGTGCGCCGAAAGAAGCCCCCCACGGGCGGCGTCATGCGCATCACTTCCTGAACCAGGGCATTCAGCCTTGGCGCGCGGCTGACGTCAAAGGCTGTGGTGGCCTCCTCCGCCCTGGGGGGCCAGGTGAGTGCGCTTGTTTCGCTCCGCAGCCAAGTGTCCAGCTCGGGTTGCAGCAGCAGCTCCCGCATCAGGCAGCTGAGGGACGATGCGGTCGTCTCGTAGCCGGCGAACAGCAGCAGCAGTAACTGCTCCACCAGGTCGTCATCGCTGAGGGGAATGCCGGCTTCATCCAGCCCTCCCCGGATCAGATCCAGTCCGCCGCGGCTGCCATCCGCGCTGTTCAGCACCTGCTTGAGGCGCTCCAGCAAGCGACCCCGTGCCGCCAGGGCTTTGGCAAAGGGGCTGCCAGGGAGCGCGATGGGCACGGAGAACAGTGCTTTGGTCCAGATCTCGAAATCCACGAACAAGGCATCGCGGTCTTGGTCGTCCAGCCCCAGCACGGTGGAGGCGATGACGGCAAAGGCGAAGCGACGCATCCGATCGGCCAGTGCCAGGGGTTCACTGGTGGATCCCAATTCCTGGGCGAGGGCATTCACCTGTTGCACGATCGCCGGGCTGTAGCGCTGCAGGGCTGCATTGGAAAACAGTTGGCCCACCACCCGCCTGCGTGCTTTGTGGGCTTCTCCATTGCGGTTGGCAAGAGAGCGGCTTCCCAGCAGTCGGCGCACGCTCTCGGGCCACCACCCCTCCACGGCATCTCCCTGACGGAACAAATCGCCAATCGCCGCATCGCCACGAATGAAGATCAGGCGCTGGCCGAGCAGCGAGGTTTCAAAGACATCGCCATGGGTCGCGAAGCGTTCCTGGGCAAAGGCAGGATCACGAAAAAAAGCCAGGGCTTCGCCAAGGCCGGTGATGGCCCCGGTGCTGGGAAGGGAACGGGGCATCGATGCGACGAAAGCTGTGGGTGGATTCTGCGGGATCTGGAAATGATTCCGTCCTTTTCGCGCCAGCGGCTGCCTCCAAGGGCTGCTGGGGTCATGGTGAAAGCAGCGGCGTGGATGTGATGAACACCGTGCTGAAGAGCAGCCGTCTCAGCCGGATGCCCTGGCTCTGCGGAGCTCTGTCGGTGCTAACGGCAACCGTGTTGGGCTGTGGTGTGGCGGTTGGGGCGTCCTTGGCCGTTGAAGCCGTTTCGAAGCGTCCTTCTGGGGCAACCGAGTCGGCGGTGCTGCTGGCGCTCATTGCCGGTTCCGCCCTTCGGGAACGCTCGATCCGTTCAGATCACCGTGGAGGAGTCGACCAATGACAGGGATGCGGCAGTTTCGCGGGCGCTACTCACCGGGCTGTGGTGCACGCATCAGCGAGCGGACGCTGGCGGCGGATCTTCAGGGGGAACAGGCGGAGCAGATTGCTTTTGAGGGTTATGCCCCACCGATGATGGCGGGCTCACCCCAGGCGTGGGCCAGACCGTCACGCTCCAGTCAGGGCGGGCAACCGTGGCGTTTCCTGCAACGCCAGTTCAAACGCTTGCAGCGCTTGTGGCCGTCTTGATGGCATCTGGCTGCAGGCTTGCCAGACCACGCCGGTAGATCTCCTGGGCGTAGTCCGTCCAGGTGCCTTGCCCCCAATAGCGGAAACAACTGGTCTCCAGAAGCAGGAGATGCAGCAAGGCGTTGCCGTACTGAGGGCTCGTGGTGAGGGCTGGATCGGCTTGCACAGCGGCATCAAAGCGGGCGTGGAAGGCGGCGCTGAGCTGGTGCATCGGTGTGAGCACATTGCTGTAGCCCTCCACCCAGCTGAGGTTGTTGGTCCAGGAGGCGCCATCCATGGAGAACCCGTCATCGAGCGCTTGGAGCTGGGTGATTGCTGCCTCCACGGCCGCTGAATGGAGGGGCGGCTCGACGGCATCCCAGAGGCGTTGTTGCTGCACCGCCTGAATCGGCGGGTAGTGCTCCGGATGGATTCCGTCTGCTTCCAGGAGTTCGAGATATTCCGATCCGGTGATGGCTTGGGTGGCTTCGTCGCGGATGCGTTCGTGGGCCTGAAGGAAGGCTGATGGGAATTCGTTCATCATCACGCCACCGTTTTCACCATCGGCGATCTGGCTCACCAGGGCCGGCACCATGCGTTCAGCGAGCGGTTGCTGGGGACGATCAAGGGCTTCGTAGCAGGGCTGCATCTGGCCCACGAGCTTGGTGTCGGAGCCCTGGGTTTTGATCAGGGCGGTGATGCTGCTCTCCTGGCCGCTGGAGTTGCGGGCGACCAAGCGGTTGGGCACCAGGGTTTGCGCCCGGGGGAGTGCCTCGCCTTGCAGGGTTTCAACGCTGTGTTCCTGCACCAGCAGCCAGCGGTAGCCGCATGCTTTGAGCGCTTCAATCAGCGCAAACAGGGTGTCGGGATGGTTGGGCAGGTGCATCTCCGGAAGGGAGAACCCCCGCACGCGCTGCAGGGCCGCATCACCGGCCATGGCGGCGAACTGGTGCTGCCAGGCCTGGATCTGCAGGATCAGATCTGGGATTGGGGTGGAGGGGGCCACCGCATGGCCCCAGAAGCTGCCGAGCCATTCGACATGCCGCTGCATGGC
>JAAZVJ010000224.1 GCA_018623675.1 Synechococcus sp. HW_metabat.54
ATCGGTTTCTCGGCGGCTCGCACCTACGACCTGGAGGTGTGGCTGGCAGGCGCTGGTGCCTACCGAGAGATCTCCAGCTGCAGTGTCTGCGGAGACTTCCAGGCGCGCCGCTCCTCCATCCGCACCAAGGAAGGCAAAAACACCCGCCTGGTGCACACTCTCAACGGCAGCGGTTTGGCCATTGGCCGCACCATGGCCGCATTGCTCGAAAACGGTCAACAACCCGATGGCAGTGTGGTGCTGCCCAAGGCCCTGGTGCCCTACTTCGGTCGCGAGCGCATCCAGCCAGAATGACCGTCCTGAAGACGACGGCGTGAACGTTCTTGCTGCATTGCTCGCCCTCGGGCTGCTGGTGGTCATCCATGAGGCCGGCCATTTCCTCGCCGCTGTAGGGCAAGGCATCCGGGTCAACGGATTTTCGGTGGGCTTTGGTCCTGCGCTCCTGAAGCGAGAGCACAACGGCGTCACCTATGCCCTGCGGCTTCTCCCCCTCGGCGGATTCGTGTCGTTTCCCGACGACGACGACGACAGCACGATTCCAGAAGACGATCCGGATCTACTGCGCAACCGACCGATTCCCCAGCGCGTGCTGGTGATCAGTGCAGGGGTGCTGGCCAATCTGCTCCTGGCCTGGGTGGTGCTGGTGGGCCAATCCGCCTTGGTTGGCATTCCTGCCGCACCAGAGCCGGGGGTGATGGTGGTGGCCGTGCAACCGGGCCAGGCTGCCGCAAAGGCCGGCCTTCAGGCGGGCGATCGCATTCTGAGCATTAATGGCGAACCCCTCGGGAAAGGCCAAAGCGCCGTGCGCGGGATGGTTGAACAGATCCAAGCGCAACCGGGAACCACCCTTGAACTGGTGAGCCGCAGCCGTGATTCCGACAGCGGCATGCGCAAACTCGCCCTCACCCCCGCCGATCAAGACGGCCAAGGTCGAATCGGTGCGCAACTCCAGGCCAACCTCAGCGACAACCTGCAACGGGCCACCAATCCCTTCGAAGCCATCGGCTATGGCTCCAGCCAATTCGCTGGCCTGATCAAAAACACCGTGGTGGGTTACAGCGGCCTGATCACCAACTTCGGCCAAACCGCTCAACAGGTGAGCGGACCGGTGAAAATCGTGGAAATGGGAGCGCAACTCAGCCGCCAGGGCGGTGGGGGCCTGGTGCTGTTCACGGCCTTGATCTCCATCAACCTGGCCGTGCTCAATGCCCTGCCACTGCCCCTCCTGGATGGCGGCCAACTGGTGTTGCTGCTTGCCGAAGGCGTCAGGGGTCGTCCTCTGCCCGAACGCTTTCAGATGGCGGTGATGCAATCCGGACTGTTGCTGCTTCTGGGTTTGAGCGTGGTGCTGATCGTGCGAGACACCACTCAGCTTCCTCTGGTGCAGCAGCTCATGGGCCGCTGAACGGGAAGGGGCAGGCCACCAGGTATCGTGGTGGATTAGTCCGCATAGAACGACCGCCTGTATGGCCAAGAAGTCGATGATTGCCCGCGATGTGAAGCGGAAAAAGATGGTTGAGCGCTATGCGGCAAAGCGTGCAGCTCTGATGGAAGCCTTCAACGCTGCCAAGGACCCCATGGAGCGTCTGGAAATCCACCGCAAGATCCAGGGCCTGCCCCGGAACAGCGCACCGAACCGGGTTCGCAACCGTTGCTGGGCCACCGGCAAGCCCCGTGGCGTGTATCGCGACTTCGGCCTGTGCCGCAACCAACTGCGCGAGCGCGCCCACAAAGGTGAGCTGCCCGGCGTTGTGAAGTCCAGCTGGTGATCATTGGCTCAGCGGGTGCTTCACCCTCTCGCCAACTTGAACGAGGTGCGAAAGCACCTCTTTTTTTGTGTCTTTCGGGAGCTCAAATCCGAATGCTCCATAACGGCGCCAGCAATAGATCCAGCTAAATGACAGAATGTGCCTTGACAGAAAGACATAAACACAAGTGCAAGGTCAGACACAGTCGATCTCCTTTGATGGTCGGGAGATTCGGCTGACCACGGGGCGCTACGCCCCCCAGGCCGGTGGCTCGGTGATGATCGAGTGCGGTGACACCTCTGTTTTGGTGACCGCCACCCGCTCCAGCGGCCGCGAAGGCATCGACTTCCTTCCTCTCATCTGCGACTACGAAGAGCGGCTTTACGCCGCGGGTCGCATTCCTGGCAGCTTCATGCGCCGCGAGGGGCGTCCTCCAGAACGGGCGACCCTGATTTCTCGCCTGATCGACCGGCCGATGCGGCCGCTGTTCCCCAGCTGGCTGCGCGACGACCTGCAGATCGTGGCCACCTGCATGTCGCTCGATGAGCGGGTGCCGGCCAATGTGTTGGCCGTGACCGGTGCGTCCCTAGCCACCTTGATGGCGGGCATTCCCTTCCAGGGCCCCATGGCCGCAGTGCGCGTGGGTCTGCTGGGCGACGATTTCGTTCTCAATCCCAGCTATAGGGAGATTGAGCGCGGCGATCTCGACCTGGTGGTGGCTGGCACCCCTGAGGGTGTGGTGATGGTGGAAGCCGGCGCCAACCAGCTCCCCGAACAAGACGTGATCGAAGCGATCGACTTCGGTTACGAAGCTGTGTGCGAGCTGATCAAGGCCCAGCAGACGATCCTCAAGGAAGCCGGCATCGAGCAGGTGCTGCCCACGGCCCCTGAACAGGACGCCACGCTTCCCACTTACCTGGAAAAGAACTGCACCAAGGCCATCGGCGAGGTGCTCAAGCAGTTCGATCAAACCAAAGGTGAGCGCGACGACAAGCTCGATGCCATTCGCGCTGCCACCGCTGAAACCATCCAAGGCCTGAAAGAGGATGACCCCGTGCGGGTGGCGATGAGCGCCAACGGCAAGGCTCTGCCCAACAGCTTCAAAGCCCTCACCAAGAAGC
>JAAZVJ010000025.1 GCA_018623675.1 Synechococcus sp. HW_metabat.54
AGATGGTGGTGAGTGAACGAATAGACTCTGGAGCAAAGGCAGGGAAGATCCGATTGATCGGCGCCATCAGAGGATCACGGCGACAGCGGAGCCGGATGATGCGCTCACAAGCCTCAAGAAAAGGCTCGGTGTCGAAATAGGCATCCATGCCTCCGGTGGCATGCCAAAACATCGCCTTCTGGCAATACTCCGCATACTCGAAATTGATGCGATCACCCATCAGATGTTTCCAGAGGCGATCAAGCGCAAAGCCCTCGTGGAAAAAGCGCATCACAGGGAAGGGCTTCAAAAGCTGGGTTTCCCCCTGGAACACCAAATTCCGGCTGTAAGCATCGAGAACAATGCCGTAGCTCTCCAACACATTGACCACCTGGAGCAGATGGTCTGGTGTATCGGCCAGCAATGGACGATCCGAAAGCAGACGGCCCATCAGCTCATCGAGATCGGGGATTGCCTGAGTGGAGGGAGGAGTCTTGGTCACAGTCATCAGGAAAGAGCTCCGGCGATCGAAGTGACAGCGAGTTGGCTGAGGCCCGTGGTGGCCGCTTCACTCAGGCCCACAAGCAAATGGGGAACAAGACCCAGCACGAGCACCCCAAGAGACAGAAGGATGGCAGGCATTTGTTGAGCCAAGGGAACAGGTGAGAGAACCCTTGGATTGGGATCCTGCCCTGGAGCGATGGCCAGACGACCAAAAAATGCTCGGTTAACCAACAGCAAGAAGTAAACGGCGGTCAAGCCGGATCCCACCATGCTCATCAACGTTGCGAGGGGAAAGGGCCCAAGGCTTCCTCGGAAGATGAGGAATTCGGAAATGAAGCCAGCCATCCCAGGAATTCCTGCACTGGCCATCACACCAATAATCATGAGGGTGCCACTGAGAGGCAAACCACGCTGTGGGTTGAGCAGCCCTCGCAGGATATTGAGATCGCGGGTTCCGGTGCGGTCGTACACAACCCCAACCACCAGGAAGAGAATGGCTGAGATCAAACCATGACTCACCATCTGGAAAAGCGCACCGATCAAACCAAGTGGAGTTGCAGCCGCAGCAGCCAGCAGCACGTAGCCCATGTGACCCACGGAGCTGTAAGCGACCATCTTTTTCATGTCCGTCTGAGCGATGGCAGCGAGGGAGCCATAAAGCACAGAAACCGCTGCCCAGCCAGCCAGCCATGGGGCTGCCAGGTGCCAGGCCTCTGGGAAGAGGCCAAGGCAGAAGCGCAACAAGCCATAGGTGCCCAGCTTCAACAACACCCCTGCCAACAAAACAGACACTGGTGTTGAGGCCTCGGTGTGAGCATCCGGAAGCCAGGTATGGAAGGGGAAGAGGGGGATCTTGATGCCGAAGCCAATCAGCAGTGCCCCCATCAGCAGCAGTTGAGTGGCGATCGGCAACGCACCCGGCATGACCGGGTTGAGGCTGAAGTCAACACTGCCCGACAGCAGCGCCAGGCCAAGGAAGGCACCAAGGATGAGCATCCCCGACACCGCAGTGACAATCAGAAACTTGGTGGAGGCGTAAGCCCTATTTGCGCCGCCCCAGATGGCAATCAACATCCACAGGGGGATCAATTCCAATTCATAGAAGAGGAAGAAGAGCAGAAGATTCTGCGCCAGAAACGCGCCATTCACTGCTCCGCTGATCACCAGCAGGAGTGCGAAGTAAATCCTGGGGCGATTCTCAATGCTCCGAGATGCCAGAGCAGCAACCAGGCACAGCACTCCATTCATCAGCAGCAGAGGCATGGAAAGGCCGTCCACCGCTAAGGCGTAATCGAGGCCGATGCTGGGAAGCCAGCTGACCTGCTCAATCAACTGAAGACCAGAATCAGCCGGATTGAAGGGGATCAGTAGGGCCGCACTGGCAACGCACTGAGCAATGAGCACCACCACCGAAAACGAACGGTAAAAGGCACTGTTGCGATCACCTGGGATCAAGGTGATCAGCAATGCTCCCAGGAACGGGATGATGAGGAGAAGAGAAAGGAGCATCGGTGATCAGCGCAACAGCCAGCTCAATGAGCTGAGGAAGAGAAGAATGGCGGCGACCACTGTGAGCACGTAAGTCTGGCTACGGCCGCTAATGCTGAGCTTGAGGCTCTCTGCACTGCTGAGGGAGAAGCGCGCCATGCCATGGAGCAAGCCGTCAACCACAACACGGTCGAACGCGTAGGCGAGTCTCGAGAAACCAGCCACAACGTTGACGATGGTGATGCGATAAAAGCGCTCGGTGTAGAAATCGAAGGCCAGAAGATCTTGAAGCGATCGCACGAGGGGGTTGAGCGAGCGAGACCACGCCTTGTTCAGGGGAAGCAGGATTCCAGCGATCAGGCCGATCAAACCGCTGCCAACCACAAGCCCCGCGGCCCAGAGAGGAAAGGCCAGCAGACCATCGAGAGATTCGAGTCGGATCAGAAAAACAGGGGTCAGGATCACGATGACGGTCATCGCCACCATGGGGAACGCCATCTGCCAGTTCACCTCAACGGCGCGGCGAGTCTTAAGGAGAGGCTGCCCCAAGAACACATGGCGGTAAACACGTGCAAGGTTGAGGGCGGTCAAGGCATTGGTCACCAAAAAGATGGTTACCAACCCGGAGGAGCGTGCACCAATCAACTCAACGGATTGGGCAAGACAAAGAAATCCACCAAGGGGGAGTAAACCAATCAGACCAGCTCCACCCACGAGGAAGGCTGTCGTTGTGGCAGGCATGCGTCCACCAAGACCACCCAGCTCGGTGATGTCCTGACAATTGGTCGCGGCGATCACACCACCAACGCTCATCGAAAGCAAGGCCTTCGAGACGGCGTGAGAAAACAAAATCAGGAGGGCCAGAACTGGCACCTGCAGGGCAATCGCAATAAACACCAGCCCGAGATAGGCAGTGGTGGAGTACGAAAGCGTTCGCTTGATATCAACTTGCGCAATGGAAACAAGAGAGCCGCCAATGGCACTGATGGCCCCAACCACTTGAAGCACCACCAGAGTGACAGGGGCGTGCTGCAGCAGAGGCATCACCTTGAGAAGCACGATGGCCCCGCAGGTCACCACCACCGAATTGCGAAGGATCGACGCAGGATTCGGGCCTTCCATGGCTTCGTCGAGCCACAGGTGCATTGGGAACTGAGCGCACTTACCCATCGGACCTGCAATGAGGCCAAGACCGATCAGGGTTGTCGCCAGGGGCGAGAGCTTGTCTTCGGCAGCCCACTCATAGAGATCATCGAAACCCATCACTCCTGCGTAAGCCGCAATGGCGACGACACCCATCAGGAGCAACACATCACCAACGCGCTTGGTGAGAAAGGCATCCCTGGCGGCGGTGATCACTAGAGGCTGGGCGTACCAGAACCCCACCAAGAGGTAGGTCGAGAGAGTGAGCATCTCCAAGAGGAAATAGCTCTGGAAGAGGGTGTCACTGAGGACAACACCTGACATCGCACCCTCAAAAAAGCCGAGCAGAGCAAAGAAGCGGGCCAGTGCCCACTCTTTGTCCATGTAGCCAAGGGAATAGATCTGAGACACGAGGCTCAGACCGGTAATCAGCTCAAGAGCTGCCACATTCGTGAGCGACAAGCTGAAGCTGATGTCGAGCTTCAGGTCAGCAACGCTGAGCCAGGGGTAATGGAGCGTTGCGGGGCCAAGCGTCATCACGTCCTGCAGGACAAAGCTTCCATGAACGAAAGCCAGCAGGGTGAGGAGGATGTTCAGGTAGGCCGCAGGGCGATGGGCATCACGGCGGAACCAGCCCGCAGCCCAGGGAAGAGCCAACACCATCCCGGTAAATCCATAGAGAGGGATTAACCAGGACGTCTGTTCAGCGAAGGTCAGATCCGAAATCAAGAGGAGGTGACGAGAACAGTTGCGGAATCACCGCATTGGCTGCGGAATCTAAACCGCGGAACCTTGAAACGACGCGGTTTCAGCCAGATCAGCCGGGGGCTGTAAAGGGACTTCAGAGTCGGCGGGTCGCACCAGAGGCCACCAGAGCAGGCTCAACTTCCTGATGAGGACGGGCAATGATGTGGGCCGCAACCAGGCCATCACCAACACGCTCACAGGCATCGGCACCAGCTCTTACAGCCGCGTTCACGGCGCCGGTTTCTCCGCGCACCATCACGGTGACGTAGCCGCCCCCCACAAATTCGCGGCTGATAAGGGTGACTTCAGCAGCCTTGGTCATGGCATCGGCCGCCTCAATGGCGGGAACCACACCGCGGGTCTCGATCATGCCAAGGGCAATGCCTTGAACAGCACGATCGGGTGCTGCGCTGGAAGCGCGAAGAGAGCTGGAGCCACCACCGCCCTTGCTGGCGCCAGAACGGGCGGTCGTCGAACGGCTGCTCCGTGACGTGGTGCTGCGCGCAGCACTGCTACGACGTGTGGTGGTCGAGGTCGCCGACTTGGCAGCGGATGAAGAGGGTGTGGCCACGGGGGTGACGTCGATGGTGGTCTGAGCAGCCGAGGCGGCCGGCTTGGCAGCTGCAGAGGAGCTGGCAGCAGTCGAAGTCGCTGGCTTCGCAGATGAAGAGGAAGCAGCGGTTGAGCGACGACGGGGAGAAGGAGTGGCCATGACGAAAACGGATGAACGGGACGGAGAGGGAGCGCGGCGTTAGCTATCCATCCGGCGTCCAGTGGTCGATGATCCCACCGATGGTCAGGTCAGTGAGAACGGTGTTGTCGGGACAGGCGTGACGGGCGGCAGAGCCACTGGCAGTGAACACCCAGTTGCCCTCTCGGGCACCCACGGGATCGACACCCACAAGAATTTTGCCCTTGTTGTTCTTAAGCAGGCGCAGGTGCATGTGATCCAACCCGGCAACGCGGTAGGTACACACCAAGGTTCCTGTCACCTGCATGATCTCCATCAGCCAACCGTCCCCTTAGAGGAGGGAGGAGTCGCTCCAGAAGACTTCGGTGCGGGGGATGGAGCCGAGCTTGAGGACGATTTGGGCGGATCAGGCTCCCAATGATCAATGATGCCCACGATGGTGAGATCACTGGGATACGACTTGCTGCCGGCCGCTTCGCGGGCCGCAGAACTACTCACGCAGATCACCCAATCTCCGGGCTTGGCACCAACAGCGTCGACAGCCACTTTTTTAGTACTGCCATCCAGCACAACCTGAAGGTGCTTGTGCTCAAAATCCGGGATGCGGTTCGTCGAGACGAGCGGCTTAATGACCTTGACAATCAGCATGATCAGTGCGCCTCCTGCTTCACAGGATCGAGGGTGGACCCTACCGCTTCGGCAGGTGTGGGTAAGTCACGGTCACGAACCGTGAGCAAGGTGTGGAGCAAGCCATCACGAACAAGCTCCTGGTAGCGGGCTGAAATCGCGTCCTGCACACGATGGCAATCGGCAATGGCACGCTCACGAGCTCCGGGAACTTTGCCGGAGTAATCGAATCGAATCACAACGGGGATCGGCAGATCACGAGAAACATTGAGCCCCTTAAAGATCTTCACGCCCACATCCAGATCTGGGGCGCCTTCTTCAACGGTGTCCAAATGAGCGAAATAAGTGAGGTTGCGTAGATGCACCTCCTTGAAGCCAATCCCAACACCGATGAATCGTTCGGCGTGCCCAGCATCGGGGTAAGGCCCCTGATGGAGAGAGCGAACGTAATCCTGCTGAGAAATGTTGTTCATCAACAGATGACTGATCAACTTCACCATCCCGGGCTCAGGAGCTTCGACACAATGGGTCTGCACAGCTGCTGAAACAGCCTCTGAGGCCTGCGTTGCAGTGAGAGAGGCCGTGCTCTCATAGAGCGTTTGAGCACACAACCAACGGTCGAGCTGAATCTCGCCGTCACGGCTAGGTACGTGCACCCGGATGGCATCAGTGTCGGTATCCAGGCCGATCAGCAGAAGATCAACAGACGCTCCACAGCAGAAACTGTTCTCGACCGCTTCACGGAAGTCGTGGAGACGCTGTAACCCAGCGCTGGCGGCCAAAGCATCGTTGCTTCCGTGGGCTGCACAGCCCTGATGCTCAGGATCGAGCGAGCTGAAGTGGTAGGTGACCACCTTGAGATAACGGGTCGGAGCATGGGCCTCATTGGGCACACTCTCGCGGTAGCGACGGTGCTCGGTTTTCACCCAACGGTTCACCGTGTTCTCCACGTCGAACATGGCTCCTGCATGGGAGCGACGACGCACGGAACTGAATGGAATCCGAAGTGCGTAAGCAATGGAATGGGCAAGACGCCCATCAGCGCAAGGCGTCACATCGAGAAGATGAAAGCCACACTCGAGCAGAAACGCATTGAACTGCTCAGCGCGCTGACTGCCCGAAGCGCTGGCGAGGGGGTCATCTAAGAAAAAGCGTTCGCTGAACGACTGATGCGACTGGAAAACACACCAGGCGAAAAGAGCGCGCATATCGAGCGGACGCACCCAAGCTTTTTCAAGGATGTGATCCGGAAGATCAAAGCCAAGCTCGGCCCTCGAAAGGCGTTGGGCTTGAGTAATGAAGTCAGCTTCGTGCTGAAAGGCAGACACCTTCTGCAGCACAGGAACAATGCGATCAAAGCGCCCCTTGATCTCCTGCTCATAAGCCTGGAGACGTTTGTTCTCAGCAAGATCGGTGAGTGGGTGGGCACCAAGCACACCACGCTGTGAAGCGGTGGCAGTGCGGAAACGAGCCGATGGAGAACAGGAAGCAGGCTGTTGATTGCCTGATTTTTCACGGCGCACCCAGGTGGGGCGCTGAACGACAGGGCGTCGATTGTCTTGTCTGGAACGAACACGACCCCCACTCACAGCACTGTCTTTGAGGACAGCGGCTTTGCCTGATGTCGTGAGAGCTTTGCGCCGCTCTAGAGCGGCGCTGCGGGTTGTGGAGACTGGATCAGAATCCGCGGTGTTCTGGCTCGGGAGCGAGTCAGTTGCGGAAACCTGAAAGGATTGCAACTGACGCCGGGTTGGAGCAGTGGGAGCCTGTAGGCGCCCACGCCGGGAAGGTTGTGGGCGCACCATCCCTCGATCAGCCCCGTGCACCGCCAGAGACGGTGATCAGAGAACCCTTATCAGTGTTGCCACTGGAACCGGTCACACGGCTCACAGGCCACTCGGTCTCTTCATTGCGCTTGCGCTCGAAAGGAGACATGGCACTCATGGGGCCGGGACGGCTGGGGTTACGGCGACGGGCCGAAGCGCCCTCAGTACCAGTGACATGCTCTCCACGATCCCAGTCGTCGCCGGTGATCTTGGTGGAGGAACCTTCGCCTGTCACCCGGGAAGCGGGCTTCGCAGGGGGCTCACTGACCACAGCCACGGTGGGCTGGAACTGACGCTGCTGCTGACGGTTTTGGAATTCGCGGTTATCGAAGCGGAATTGCTCGGTACCGGTCACCTTGCCGCCAGCCATGTCAAAAGGGCCGGTGATGCGATTGCCCTGCTCATAGGACGTACCCGTGACTCCGGAGTTGGCCTCACGTTGTTGCTGAGCAGCACGGGCGGGAGACACAACGCTGAAGCGGGTCCAGGCCGCACCTTGAGGAGCTTCGCCGTGGGTGTCGGTGCCAGCTGGAGCATCAGCTCCACAAGCTGCAGCCAACTGATCGGCGCCCACATAAGGGGTACCGGTGACGGCTTCGCAAGCTCCGCGCTCATCGCCGGTCATCACACCACCGATTCCGGGCTGAAGACCGGTCATGGCAGCGGACGGGGTGCCGAGACGCACTGGAGTGCGCTCGCGGATGGCTTGAACAGCAGGGGTTCCGCAGTGCTGGCCTGCCTGCTCGAGGCCTGCATAGGGGGTACCGGTGACGGCCTGGCAGCTACCGGGCTCATCACCAGTGACGCGCTCAGAGCGACCTGTGCGGGTACCGCTCACGACCTGGTTGCGGTTGGTGATGCTGAAACCCACCTTCGCGGCCTCCGGCTCGGGCTTAGCGCCACAAAAGGAGTTGACCTGCTCAGCACTGACGTACTGATCACCTGTCACCCGATGGCAGGAACCAAACTCATCTCCGGTGACACTGGCGGAACGACCCACCATGGTGCCGGTCACACCGGAGCCTGAAAGGGTTGCCGAAACGCCCACCTTGGCTGCAGGACGGCCTTCGGGAAGGGGGTCAGAACCGAGGTACTGATCACCCGTGAGGCTGCGGCCTGCACCGGCTTCGTCGCCGGTGACGCTGGCGGAACGACCCACCATCACACCGCTAACTGGACGGCCCTCGAGGGTGAGGCTGTGGCCGACTTTGCGAGGCGAAGGATTGGAGCCACCGCAGTAAGCCGCAGACTGATTTGCTGAGATGTATTCGGTACCCGTTACGGCCTTGCAGGTGCCGGGCTCATCGCCCGTGACCTTTTCGGAACGGCCGACTTCGTTGCCGGTGACGCGGTTGCCGTGGCTGGTGGCGGTGACGCGCACCTTGGCCGGAGTGGTGGCAGCGGGAGCGGTCTGACAGAAGGTCTGGAAGACCTCAGCGCCCAGGTACTCAGTACCCGTGATCGAACGGCAGGTGCTGGCTTCGTTGCCGGTGGTTTTCACCGAGCGGTTGGCCTGGGTGCCGGTCACGGTCTGGCCACCCGTGGTGGTGCTTTCTCCCACCTTCCAGTGGGCATCAGCAGCGGCGGCTTGCTTGGCGCCATGACGGTTAGGACCAGTGGGGCGGGTCACACCAGCGCTTTGTTTGTTGCGGGCACCAGCTTTGGTGCGCAATTCGCGCACCTGTTGCGCAAGCTCACGGCTGGTGAGGTCGGGGTTGGCCTGGCGCGCCACGGCTGCAGCGCTAGTGGGTTGCTTGCCAGCGGTTTTGCCGTGCTTCGCCATGGCTTCACGACGGGCAAGAACCAGTGCGCGACTGGGGTTCTCAATCGCACGACGCTTAGGGGAGGCGCTGCGACGCTCTGCAGCTGCGCGGCGGTCACCGGAGCGATTACTCAGCTCAACAGTGACCGCAGGGCGGGCGGATTTCTCAGCAGCTCGGGCGCCACCACAGCCACACTCTTTCTTGGCTGGCTCAGCAGCAACGGCTGGTGGCTTGGTCGTGCGAGCAACATCAGAGCGGTTGCGATCACGGCTGGTATCGGCAGTTTTGCCACGGCGTGAAAGGGCTTCACGACGGGCCAACACCAGTTCGCGACTGGGTTGACGCACAGCCTTCACCTGGGAGGAATGGGAAGCTGAACGCGGAGCACTGGGGCTCAGACCGGAGGTACGGGGCGGGGCGGCAGGTGCAGCAGCGACTGGGGCAGCAGCTTCAGCAGCATTAGTACGGGTCGGACGTGCATCGGAAGCGCTACGCACACGATTGGCCTTGTCACCGGCAGCAGCCGATGCCTTTTTACCGGCCGTAGTCAACGCCTTACGGCGCTCAAGTGCGAGTTCGCGACTGGAGAGTCTTGCCATGTCCGCCCGTTGGTTTCGACGTGAATGGAAGGGAGGAATCCCTTCGGAAAAAAGTTGAGCCCTGATGAAGGTCAGGGCTCG
>JAAZVJ010000225.1 GCA_018623675.1 Synechococcus sp. HW_metabat.54
TGCCGTTCCCAACCCGCACCATGCTGGGCCCCTTGGTGGATCTGGGCGCTTGAGCTACCAACAGGTCCAGGCATTTGAAAACAGCGAATCCGCAGCCCTCACCTCCATGGCAATCAAGCGCTTTCTGGTTTTGCTTCCCGTTCAGGCTTGGCTTCTGCTCGCTCCAGCAGGGCTAGCCCAAAACACCGGCACCACCAGGTTCGTGCCAGAAGACCACACGGGATTGACCTGCATGGCCTTGATCCCTTCCTGCATGAAACGAAGCCAGTGGGCCCAGGTGTGCAAAGGAAGAAAGCAGGACAACCCCAACTACGAATTCCCCAAGAGCTGCCGCGACGCCCTCGGGCTGCCTTGAAGCATCACGGGCGCAGCGTTGAAGAACTCACCGTTAAGCGCTCACCGGTGCCGCATCCGCCTGCTCTGAGTGCATGGGTCGCACCCAGCCCAACTTGCGCTCGAGCTCCTGAATCATGCGACCCGCGAGATCCTTACCCGTGACCCCTTCAATTCCTTCAAGCCCAGGGCTGGAATTCACTTCCAGGAGCAAGGGCCCCCGATCCGAACGAATGATGTCGACACCGGCGACATCAAGCCCCATCGCCCGGGTGGCTGCGATGGCCAACTTGCGTTCTTCAGGCTGAATGCGCACCGCCTGCGCATGGCCTCCTTGATGGAGGTTGGAGCGGTAATCCCCCAAGGCAGCCACCCGCTCAATCGTGGCGACAACTTTTCCGCCCACCACAAAACAGCGCAAATCCCTACCGCCGGCTTCCTTGATGAATTCCTGCACCAGCAGGTTGGCGTTGATGCTCTTCATGGCATTAATCACACTTTCTGCCGCTTTTTGGGTTTCAGCCAGCACCACACCTCGGCCTTGCGCACCCTCCAGCAACTTCACAATCAGGGGGGCGCCCCCCACCATCTTGATCAGGTCTTTGGTGTCCAGCGGGGAGTTTGCAAAGCCCGTCACGGGCACATTCAGGCCATGACGCACAAACAACTGCGAGGCCAGGAGTTTGTCGCGTGAGCAACTGATGGCTTCAGCACTGTTCAAGCACTGCAGCCCCATGGCTTGAAACTGGCGGGTCACAGCACAGCCGTAAAACGTGGCGCTTGGCCGAATCCGCGGGATCACGGCGTCGTATCGCTCCAACACATCGCGCCCGCGGTAGTGCATCTCCGGCTGCTGGGCATCAAGGCGCATGTAGCACTGCTTCACCCCCAGAAATTCCATCCGGTGTCCGCGCTCTTCCCCGGCCTCAATCAACCGGCGATTGCTGTAGAGATCGGGGTCAGTGGCTAACAGGGCAATGCGCAGTCCGGTGCGCTCCACCCGATGCTTGGCGTACATCGCTTCCACCGCCTCCGCGGTGTGCTGCACGAGATGGTCACTGCCCTCGGGATCCACCAGCACGCGACCCACCATCGCTTCACGGCCCAGCAACATCCGATAGCCCATGGCATCTCGATTGGTGAGCGTGAGCTCAATCGGCCATTGCTGATCACCAAGCACAAGCTGCTCACGGATCACGTAGCGGGCCTCCACCAATCCACTGGTGTTTTTCACACCGCGCTGTTGCACTACTGGGGCTTCATGACGCACCACCACCGAGCGGTCGTTCTGGAGCGGATGCACTTCAAAACTGATCCAGTCCTGCCCATCACGCCGAAAGGGGGTGATGTTGAAGGCATGCAGCGACGACGTCGCTGCTCCGGAATCCACACGGGCCTTAATCGCTGGAAGACCAAGACCAGGAAGGCCACACCATTCCTGGCTGCCAACGATCACTTTGTGGTCCATGAACCGGACAAATGGGAGACACAATCTGGAGCCGCAAGAAACCCCAAAAGTTCATCTCTGATCCAGTCGTTGTTGTGACGCCCAACAAGGGGCAAAAGAGCCTGGGGGGGAGTATCCAGCCAGACCGTATTAAGCCGCTTCTGGGCGTTGCAGCTGCTGGCCCGGGGGTTTTGTGCAATGGGAGCCCTTCACCGCACGCTTGCGACTGCCCTTGGGACGGATCGGAAGCTGACGCCAGCGAGGTAGCTCCTGCCCAACCGGTCGCCTCTTTTCTCTATCCATCAGCACCTCACCCGTGCTGCATCCAGCTTGGCGGCGAAAGCAAGAGCTGTCATGGCCGCACCAGCGAACCGCCATCGAGCTAAGCCACAATCAGGGACGTGGAGTTGAACAACGTCGCGACCGGCATGGACGCAGAATCCCCCTGGAAAGCGTCGCCGGTGCAAGAGGGCTACCGCGTGACCTACGACGACGACACCATTTCCCTGGCGGTGATCGTGAGCGACCCCGCCGGCATCGAATCCCAGCGACACCGCATGCTCGAAGCCCTCAAAGTCCTCCGAGGAGAAGTCACCACCAAAGGTGATCATTCCGATGTGTCACTGCCTCCCCTCACCCTGAATTGAAGCGGCCATTGCGTTCAAGCCAGCGGCTCACGATTCCTAACCAATTCACTTTCTGATGCTCAGGGACCTCTGCCCAGCTCTGGCCAACAAGACTTACTTCAACTACGGCGGACAAGGCCCCTTGCCCACGCCGTCACTGGAGGCCATCACCGCCAGCTGGCAGCGCATTCAAGAACTGGGCCCCTTCACTTCAGAGGTGTGGCCGTTCATCAGTCGCGAAGTGAACAGCACCCGTGCACTGCTGGCAGGTCTATGCGGCGTCGCCCCGCACCGGATGGCCTTGAGCGAAAACGTGACCAGTGGCTGCGTGCTGCCGCTCTGGGGATTGCCGTTCAAGCCTGGGGATCGGCTACTGATCAGCGACTGCGAACACCCTGGCGTCGTGGCGGCGTGTCATGAATTGGCCAGAAGGCA
>JAAZVJ010000226.1 GCA_018623675.1 Synechococcus sp. HW_metabat.54
CATCACGCCGCCTTTCGCATCCTGTCCGAGGAATGCAGGCAGCTGAAGGATGACCAGGATGGCTCCGATACCCGACATAAACCCTGAGATGACCGTGTAGGGCATCTGGGTGACGTAGCGGCCAAGCCGGAAGACGCCAAACAGGATCTGGAACAGACCCGCCAAGATCACGACCGTGAAGGCCATGGCGAGGGCCGTTTCCTTGTCTGGGGCCGTGGCCGTAAAGCTCAGAATCACTGAGGTGAACACAACGGTCATTGGACCGGTGGGTTCAGAGATCAGCGTGGGAGTGCCGCCAAAGAAGGCCGCCACCAGGCCAATGATCACTGCGCCCCAAAGACCGGGACCGGGATCACCGGTTGCCGCGACCCCGAAAGCCAAAGCCATCGGCAGAGCCACGACCGCCGCTGTCAGACCGCCAAAGGCATCGCCCTTGATGTTCTGGGTGCTGATGCGATTCAGGAGCACCGAACCTCACGTGTTTGTGTCGCGAAATGTTAGGCGCCACAGCGAAAGAGGAGCACGGAAAGCGATCAGCAAACCAAATGCGCTCAACAGATCAGAATCAAGCCATTGATTGCACCTCCGATGCCGCCGTTCCTGCTCTCTGCCTTGGAAGTGCTTGTGGGGATCGGCCTGCTCTTCGGCGGAGGTGAGCTGTTCGTCCAGGGCGCGGTGACCTTGGCGTTGATTTTTGGCATCCCCCAATTGGTGATCGGACTCACGGTGGTCTCGCTGGGCACCAGCGCCCCTGAACTGTTCGTGAGCATTGGCTCCGTGTTCCAGGGCTCCGATGCCTTGGCGGTGAGCAACGTGGTCGGCAGCAACATCTTCAATGTGATGGTGGTGCTCGGGAGCAGTGCGCTCGTGCTTCCGCTCAAAGTGGAAAGCCGGTTGGTGCGGCGTGACGTGCCACTGCTCCTGGCCGTGTCAGCAGCGGTTTGGGGTATGGCCTCCACCGGCACGGTGACCTGGCAATCGGGGGTCGCCTTGTTGCTGGCCCTGGTGATCAACACGATCTGGGAAATCCGCACGGCCCGCGAAGAACCCGAAGAGATGGAAAACGCGGAGCCGGAGATTGATGCCGCCACCGCGGAGGAAGGCTGGATTAAGGCCACCATTCGCCTGGCGGCTGGTGTCGTGGTGCTCGGGTTCGGTTCCCAGATCCTGGTCAAGGGGGCCAGCGCAGCGGCCCTTCAACTGGGAGTGAGCGAAGCGGTGATCGGCCTCACGATCGTGTCGGCGGGCACCTCGATGCCTGAGCTGATCACCTCTCTGGTGGCCGCCCTACGAGGACGGACAGACCTCGCCATTGGCAACGTGGTGGGCAGCTGCCTGCTGAATCTTCTCCTTGTGCTTGGCAGTGGTGCCATCGCTGCCGCTGGCTCCGGTTTGCAGGTCAGCCCGGAACTCATTCACGACGACTTACCGGTGATGCTGCTGACCTGCCTGGCCTGCTTCCCGATCTTCTGGACCAAAGGGTCAATCAGCCGCTTAGAGGGAGGGCTTCTTGTCGGCCTCTATGTCGTTTACTTAGCTGACAACGTTCTGCCCCGCACCAACCTGGCCAACTGGGCAGACGAATTCCGCCTGGTGGTGCTCTGCCTCGTGCTGCCTGCGGTGATGGTGATCATTTCCGCGCAAGCCCTGGTCTACTGGCGTCAACTCAGACGAGAACGTTCCCAGGGCTGAGGGCACAGCGGCGACTGGGCTCTCGCATCAACCCATCGTCACGAATTCTTCAGCCACAGATGGATGCAACGCCATGGTGCGATCAAAGTCGGCCTTGGTGGCACCCATCCCAATGGCAATGGCTGCCATCTGAATAATTTCAGCGGCATGCTCACCCACCATGTGACACCCGAGAACCCGACCGCTCGCTGCCTCCACAACGAGCTTCAACAAACACCTCGGACCTGTTTTCGGTAAAGCCTGAGCCATGGAACGAAAACGGGCACGGTGGATCACCACCTGATCACGTCCGTAGCGCTGCACGGCCTCTTCCTCACTCAACCCCACCGTTGCCAACTCCGGCTGACTGAAGACTGCGCTGGCCACGAGCTCATGGTCGACGCAGCGCTCAAGCCCAGCGAAAGCGGCATCGGCATAGGCCCGCCCCTCGTCAATCGCCACTGGGGTGAGACACACCCGATCCGTCACATCACCGACGGCATGGATGTGGTCCACATTGGTGGCCTGATGGGCGTCCACAGGCACTCGCCCCGCCTCAACCTGGACCTCAGCTGCCGCGAGATCAAGACCCTCCAGCAATGGCTGACGGCCGGTCGCTAACAACACCCCTCCACAGGGGAACTGGGTGTTCTCACTGGTTCTCACCAGCAGATCCCCTGGGACGCCTTCGATCGCCACCGGACTCGTGCCAAAACAAAACGAGATGCCTTTTTCGGCCATCCCTTCCTGGACAGCATCAGCCAATTCACGGTCGAAGCCCCGCAGCAGATGGTCCCCTCGCACCAGTTGGGTCACCTTCACGCCAAGGCCAGCGAGGATGCAGGCGAACTCACAGGCAATAAAGCCCGCACCCACCACCACCACCTGCTGGGGGTAGTGGGTCTGCAGGAACATGTGATCGCTCACCCACGCCAACTCGGCGCCAGGAATCGATGGTCGCCTGGGCTGACCTCCCACCGCGATCAGGATGCGATCTCCATAGAGCACTCTTTCGTCGGGGTTACCCTCCGCTGCCCGCACCGCGATGCGATGGGGATCCACAAATCGGCCCCAGCCCGACACCAATGTGACGCCAGCCTTCTCGAGAAAGGAGATGTGAAGAGCATTCAGGCGATCCACCTCCTGACGCACGTTCTCCAGCA
>JAAZVJ010000026.1 GCA_018623675.1 Synechococcus sp. HW_metabat.54
GCAGATAGCCGATCACCGGCTCGCAATCCACCACGTCTTCCCCGTCCAGGGTGACCACCAGCCGCAGCACCCCGTGCATCGAGGGGTGATGGGGGCCGAAGTTGACCACCATCGGCTCCGTGCGCGTTTCCAGCTGCGTCATGGGGCCGTGGCGAAGCGAATGCAGGAGATCTTAGGAAGGACCCATGCCCGATCAGCCTCAGCTCTCTTCAGAAGGGTTCGTTCATGTGCCGGTTTTGGCCGAACCGCTGCTGGAGGCCCTGGCCGCCAGCCCTGAATCTCCCTGGGAGACAGGAGTGTTCATTGACGCAACCTTGGGTGGTGCAGGGCACAGTTCTCTGCTGCTGGATCGTTACCCGCAGTTGCAGCTGATCGGCCTCGATCAAGACCCCACGGCTCGTGCTGCTGCGCAGGTTTGCCTTGAGCCCTATGGCGATCGGGCCAGGATCGTGGCGACGAATTTTGCCGATTTCAAGCCCGACCAGCCCGCGGATCTGGTGTTGGCTGATCTGGGCGTCAGCAGCCCGCAGTTGGATGTGGCGGCCCGAGGCTTCAGCTTCCGCCTCGATGGCCCGCTCGACATGCGCATGAATCCGCAGGGTGGTACTGAAACGGCTGCGGAGCTGATTGCGCGCCTTGAGGAAGAGGCATTGGCGGATCTGATCTATGCCTACGGCGAAGAACGCTTGTCACGGCGTATCGCCCGGCGGATCAAAGCCGACCTGGCTGCGGAGGGGGCCTATGCCGGTACCGCTGCGCTCGCTTACGCCGTAGCGGGTTGCTACCCACCCAAAGCCCGTCGTGGTCGCATTCATCCCGCCACGCGCACGTTTCAGGCGCTGCGGATTGCTGTCAATGACGAGCTTGGAGTGTTGGATCGCCTTCTGCAGCAGGCGCCAGACTGGCTTAGCCCTGGGGGTGTGCTGGCGATCATTAGCTTCCATTCCTTGGAAGACCGCAGGGTGAAGACCTCCTTCCTCCAAGACGAGCGTCTGCAGCGCATCACCCGTAAGCCGCTGGTGGCTGACGCTGCCGAGCAGGACGCCAACCCCCGAAGCCGCAGCGCCAAGCTCAGGCTGGCGCGTCGTTTGCCGGTGTCGTGATGGCAAAAGGTGGCATCAGTCCTGGTTCGAGAGGGAGTTCACCACCTCTTTAATCACGGCAATAGCCCCGTTGATGTCGGCTGCCGTCGTGGTGCGACCAAGGCTGAGTCGCAGAGATGCTCCGGCCTCGTCTTGGCTACGTCCGAGAGCCCTCAACACATGGGAAGGCCTGCCAGCGCTGCAGGCCGAACCGCTGCTGCACTGCAGCCGGCTACGCAGCTTGCTTTGCAGGCGATTGCCATTCACCCCCATCACCGTGATGTTGAGGTTGTGCGGCAGCCGGGGTGCCAAGGCTCCGTTGAGCACCACACCAGGTAGTGCCTGTTGCAGACCCTGCCAAAGCTGGTTGCGCAGCCTTTGGAGACGATCGCTGCGTTCTTCGCGGTCGGCCAGTGCTGATTCCGCTGCCTTGGCCAAGCCGATGATCAGGGGCACCGGCAGGGTTCCTGGTCGCAGACCTTGCTCTTGCCCCCCTCCGTATTGCAGGGGTTGGAGTGCGATCCCAGGCTTGAGGATCAATGCACCAATGCCCTTGGGTCCATACAGCTTGTGTCCGCTGAGGCTTGCCATGTCCACACCGAGGGCAGGGATCGGCAAGGGAATGTGGCCAAAGGCCTGGGCGGCATCACTGTGCAGGCTGATGCCCCGTTCTTGGCAGAGCGCCCCCAATTGGGCGAGGGGCTGCAGCACGCCGATTTCGTTGTTGGCGGCCATCACGCTCACCAGCACGGTGTCGCTCTGAAGGGCGTCTTCGAGTTGGGCGAGATCGATCAGCCCGTCGGCGCCAGGGTCGAGCAGGGTGAGGCGGAATCCTTCACGCCGCAGTTGCTGCAAAGGATCCAGCACCGCATGGTGCTCGGTGCTGAGGCTGATCAGATGACCAGGGCGACCGCGGCGTTCGGCGATGGCGCGGGCGTGGCCGAGAAGGGCCAGGTTGTTGGCTTCGGTGGCCCCGCTTGTGAACACCACCTGTTCTGGATCGACCTCCAGGCAGTGGGCCAGTCGTTCACGGGCATCGCTCACAGCTGCAGCAGCCGTCAGCCCTAGCCGGTGTTGACGGCTTGAGGGATTGCCCCATTGCAGCTCCCACCATGGCTCCATGGCGGCCACCACAGCAGGATCACAGGGCGTTGTGGCCTGGAAGTCCAGCGCAATCGGGGCGATCCGCTGGATCGGTTGTTGGCCAGGGCTTGGCAGCATGGTGTGACCTCAGCTCCCGTTGCGATGCAGGCCGCTCAACGACTCCTCAGTTTGATCCTTGCGGCGGCTGGTGCATGGATGGCACCCCAGGCAGCAGCTTTCGATCGCGAGGAATTGCTGGAGCAGATGAAGCGGATGCGCCCTGCTGGGATCAAGGTTTTGGAGACCCGTCCTGTGGCCGGAGGCACCTACACCCTCGGGATCTATGCGATTGCCAAAGACCCCGCTGATCCTGAGCTGCGTCGCTACAAGCTCTGGCGGGAATATCCCGACAACCTTGTGGTGCCAACCGAATCGGTGCATTGCAGCAAGGATGCACCGACCCGGGTTACCAGGGATAAGGAGGCGATTTATGTGTGGCGACTCAACCCCGGCGGTGTGATTACGGACGCCAATCGTGAGAACCATCTGGTGTGGTGGGCGGCCTGCGTGCCAGCTCAAGCGGGGATCGACCCGGCCACGCTCACGACTGAAGCCCGCAAGCTTGGTTACTCCAACGTGCTCATTGAGGCGATGGAAGTTCTCAAGCTTCCGCCCCGCTAGACACCACCCCTAAATTTTCGGGAGATTGTGTAGGGCCATGACTTCCACTCCCCCTGTGGATGCCGACGCCAGCGGCGGCGAGGCGTCGTCTCAGCCAGCCCCCCGTTTGCTGCTGGTGGATGACGAGCCCGGCTTACGCACGGCAGTGAAGGCGTACCTGGAGGATGAGGGTTTCCAGGTGACGACAGCTGTCGATGGCTTGGATGGCTGGGAGAAAGCCCAACAGCTGATGCCCGACCTGGTGATCAGCGACGTGATGATGCCCCGCTGCGACGGCTACGGGCTGCTGGAAAAAATGCGCTCCGATGAACGGCTTGGCGGCACGCCGGTGATTTTTCTCACCGCCAAGGGCATGACGGCCGATCGCACTCAGGGCTACTTGGCAGGAGTTGACGATTACATCCCCAAACCCTTTGACCCCGACGAGCTGGTGGCGCGGGTGCGCAACGTGGTGCGTCGTCAAGACCGGCTTTTGACAGAGGCCGCTCGATTCGCTGATGCCGATGTGGGCCAGATGGCTCGTCAAATCAACGAGATTCGCTCGATGTTGTCGGGTGCCCCTGATGGGTCAACCTCCCCGGAAACGCCGAAGCTCAGCTTCACTCCCAGGGAAGCCAGCGTGCTTCAACTGGTGGCCGAAGGCTTGATGAACAAGGAAATTGCCCGTCAGCTGGAGACCTCCATCCGCAATGTGGAGAAGTACGTGAGCCGTTTGTTCATCAAGACCGGCACCTCAAGTCGCACCGAGTTGGTGCGCTTCGCGCTTCAGCACCATCTGGTGGATTGATGACGGCGCCGGCTTCCGGAGTGCCTCAGGGCTGGAGACCGGCGTCGTTTAACCAGGGTTGGACTTATCACGATCAGGTTGGCCCTCGTGAGGCGGGTCAGTGGTTGACGGTGTTGCTGAGCTCTCGGTATCGCCATTCCTCTGCAGCGCAGTGGCAACACCGCCTCGAGCAGGGTGAGCTGCTGCGCAATGGCATCCGCTTGGGCGGAGATGTGCGTATGGAACCTGGCGACCGCATCAGCTGGCAGCGCCCGCCCTGGCAAGAGCCTGCGGTGCCCGATCAATGGCAGGTGATTCGCGACGACGGTGATGTGTTGGTGCTCAACAAACCCTCGGGGCTACCCGTGATGCCGGGTGGTGGCTTTCTCGATCACACCCTCACAGCCCTGCTTCTGCAGCGCAGCCAGGAGCGGGGGGAACAGGAGGCCCCGCGGCCGGTGCATCGCCTGGGTCGCTTTACGTCTGGCCTGCAGGTGTGCGCCCGGCAGCCGCAAACACGGGCACGCCTCTCCCGTGCTTTTCGGCCAGAGGGTGGTTGCCACAAGCTTTACCAAGCCTGGAGCCTGCGCGTTGAGGGGTTGGACCTTGGCGAATCTCAGGTGATTGCCAACGATGTGGTGGAGCGGACGCATCCCCTGTTGGGCTGGGTGTGGGGGCCTGAACCGGCGCGGAAGGAGCCGCTGAGGAGGCGACTGGCGGCTCGTTCAGACATCACGGTGGTGGAACGCCATCCCCATGGCGATCTCTTGCAGGTGGCGATCACGACTGGCCGCCCCCATCAAATTCGCATTCACCTCGCCCAGTTGGGCTCTCCATTGCTCGGAGATCCCCTGTACCGGCCGGATCAAAGCCTGGATCCGCAAGCAACCCCCGGGGATGGGGGCTATCGCTTGCATGCCTGGCGGTTGAAGGGTTTACCCGGCGTTGATGCGTCTGAAGGGGGTGAACTTGAAGCATGCCCCCCTGACGGCTTTAGCGCCTTCAGGCCTTGCGGAACTCAATCAGGCGAGAGAAGTAAAACGGGGCCTGATTAAGGCTGCGACGCACCAACTTGAAGCCACAGGCTTCGGCTGCTTTCACAATTCCCGCTTCCTTGAGGGTGTAAGCGCGGGTGGTTTTGCTGGGGCCAGGGAACAGTTGGCCAATCCCCTTGAGAAGAGCCAATAGAGGGGTGTAAGGAGCAAAGCTCACGATCAGGCGCTCTTCGGTGAGGCCACACAGGTGCTTCACCATTTCCTCGGCGGCGGGTTGGGGGTAGTGAATGAACACGTCGAGGCAGCAAACGGTGTGGAAGGAACCACGAATGCTCTCGAGATCGGAAGCGCTGAAGCTGAGCTTGTTCATGTCCAAACCGGCTTCGCGTGCCCGACGGTCGGCCTCTTGGGCCATGGCTTCGGAGATGTCGCTCGCGGTGATGGATCCGGCCCCCATGGCAGCGAGAGGCAGGCTGAGGCTGCCGACTCCGCAGCCTGCGTCGCAGAAACTCACATCATTGAGTTCGCCGCTCTCCTTGATCCAGGCCAGCACTTCATCCACGGTTTTCTGGTGGCCAATGCGGATGTTGCGCTGCACCTTGTTCACATCGTCGCTTTCGCTGTAGATGCGATTCCAGCGATCGAAGCCCGTGGTTTCGAAGTAACCCTTCACCTCCTGCTTTTCGCTCTGCTTGTCGTTCAGCAGCTGCTCGGTTGCCATGGGCAGGAGGAAGGGCGGATCGGCGGGGATCCTAGGCGTGCTGCCAATGGAGCCGACTGCTGTCGGGGTCCCAGTGCCAGCGCAGCAACGTGTCGATTGGTTGGCCGATCAGCCATGTGCTGAGTTCGGGGGCTTTGCCATCCCCGAACACGTGTCTTGGGGCGATGGTGGCCGACCAAATGGTCGCCTCGGGGCGGCCGCCCCAGGCCGCCAGTCGGCAGGCACCCTCCAGCAGGGGCAGGGTGACGCCTGCGAGCGTGCCGTCTTCCAGCCGGCAGGTTCCGTTCTCCACGACAAGAACGCGGTTATCCCAGCGATGTTCTCCTTCGGCCAGCCCGTAGGGCGCCAGTGCATCACTCACCAGCACCAGTTGATCGGCCGCCAGCTGTTGCAGGAGCATCGCCATGGTGGGATGAACATGCACGCCATCGGCGATCAGGCCAAGGGCGATGCCGCCGTGGCGGCAAGCCTCTCCCACCGGACCTGGTGCCCGGTGATGGAGCCCGGGCATGGCATTGAAGGCATGGGTCAGCATCCTGACGCCGGCGCTGTAGGCCTGATGGGCCTGCTCAGCGGTGGCGGCGCTATGGCCAAGGGCCACGCTGATCTCCAGTGCGCGCAAGCGTTGGATCACCGCTGAGGCTCCCTCCAGTTCGGGAGCCAGGGTGACCAGGGCGATCTCCTGTTCGAAATCAGCGATTCGTGCGTCCAGAGCCTCCAGGCTCGGCGCGCACAAATGTTCGCGGGGGTGTGCCCCACGGCGGGATTCGGCCAGGAAGGGGCCCTCCAGGTGGGCACCCAAAAGCCGACAGCGGCGTGGCTGGGCCTCGGCTCGTGCTGCTCGCAGCACAGTCAGCGCTTGGCGCAAGGGGGCAATGCCACAGGTCACCAGGGTTGGGCTGATGGCTTCCACACCGTCCTTCCAAAGCTGATCCAGCAGGGACAGCAGCTGCGGTAGGTCTTTCTCCGTCAGTTCGGGGAAGGCCAGTCCCAGGCCTCCATTGATCTGCAGGTCGACCCCCATGGGGCTCAACCAGTCCCGTCCCCAGTTGTCGCCATCCCCCGTCGACCCTTGACCCACTTGGGTGCAGTTCGTAATGCAGCCGTCGGCATTGACCTCCAGCGTCCACGTAGTGCCCTGATCGGGTGCTGAAGCGCCCGGGCGTTGGGGCAGGCGGACGTTGGTGATCCGACGCATGGCAGGTGACCGAAGGATGTCGGTGCGGGACGATGACAGTCTCGCTAGTTCGCCTCGCCCTGTCAGAGCCGTGACCACATCTCCCGCATCCGTGCCCTCAGCTCAGTCTCGGGTGGCCGTGATCATGGGCAGCGACTCCGATCTGCCCACCATGCATCCGGCGGTGAAGGCCCTGGAGGATCTGGGGGTGCCCGTGGAGGTGCGGGTGCTTTCGGCCCATCGCACGCCTCTGGAGATGGTGTCCTTTGCGCAGCAGGCCCGGAACAACGGCTTTGGAGTGATCGTGGCGGGTGCCGGTGGTGCCGCCCATTTGCCAGGCATGGTGGCAGCCCTCACCACCTTGCCGGTGATCGGGGTGCCCGTGCAAAGCCGGGCTCTCTCCGGGGTGGACTCGCTGCATTCGATCGTGCAGATGCCCGGTGGCATTCCGGTCGCCACCGTGGCGATCGGTGGGGGCTTGAATGCCGGCTTGCTTGCAGCCCAGATCCTGTCCGTGTCGGATGCGGAACTGAGCGCGCGCCTGGAGAGCTATCGCACTGGCTTGCATGACACCGTGGTGGCCAAGGATGAGCGCTTGGTC
Organism: Synechococcus sp. HW_metabat.54; assembly: GCA_018623675.1. Taxonomy (GTDB): domain Bacteria; phylum Cyanobacteriota; class Cyanobacteriia; order PCC-6307; family Cyanobiaceae; genus Synechococcus_C. The sequence goes on from JAAZVJ010000026.1 coordinate 7,107, forward strand.
AACCTCGGGGCCACCGCCTATCTGGAGGGAATGGAAGGTCGCTGATCTCCACAGGGTTGCTGCCCTGTAAAGGCTGCCCACAATGAGGCGACGTTGTCTGCCGCCATGGCCTGGCCCGTGTGGGTGCGTTGGGCGTTGGCCCTGCCGCTGTTCACCCTCAATCTCTACGTCTGCCGGCAGCTGCTGCTGCCCCTGGCGCCGTTTCCAGGTCTTTTCCTTACGGCGGCGTTGATTGCCTTTCTGCTGGACATTCCCAGCCGTTGGTTGATGGGTCGGGGCTTGCCCCGTTGGTTGGCGATCTTGCTGGTCACGTTGATCACCGTTGGGGTGCTCGTGCTTGCCGGTTTCACCCTGCTGCCGCTGTTGATTGATCAGCTGGCCCAATTGATTAATGCCTTGCCCAGCTGGTTGGCGGCAAGTGAGGGGTGGATTACGCGTGGTCAGGAGTGGGCGTTGCAGCGGGGACTCCCCAGTGATTTCGGGGATCTCAGCAGCGATCTTCTGACGCGTTTCAGCCGGTTGGTCAGTCAGCTCAGCCAACGGTTGGTGGGGATCCTGGGCGCCACTCTCGGCACGACCATCAACACCGTGATTGTCTTGGCGTTAGCTGTGTTTTTCCTGTTGGGCGGTGATTCAATCACCGCGGGTTTAGTGCGCTGGCTGCCGGCAGCGTGGCAAGAGTTGGTGGTCTCCACGATCACACGCACGTTTCGTGGTTATTTCGCTGGTCAGGTGGTGTTGGCTCTGATTCTGAGCTTGGGCCAGATCGTGGTGTTCACCGTGCTGGGCATCCCCTATGGGGTGCTGTTCGCGGTGCTGATCGGCTTCACGACCCTGATCCCTTATGCCAGCGCACTCACGATCGTGGCCGTGAGTGCCCTCTTGGCTGTGCAGGACCCCCGCACCGGGCTCGAAATCCTGGCCGCCGCCATCGTGGTCGGCCAGGTGGTCGATCAGGTGATTCAGCCCCGCTTGATGGGCAGCATCGTGGGTCTACAGCCCGCGTGGTTGTTGATCGCCTTGCCCTTGGGGGCACGGGCAGGCGATCTGTTTGGCGTCGGGTCGTTGTTGGGGTTGTTGCTGGCTGTGCCCGTGGCCAGCTGCACCAAAACGCTGGTGGATGCCTGGCAGGCCCAGATCAGGCCTTCGCAGGAATGATGCCCCGTTCGATCAGGCTGTTCACCACCTGGTCGACACAGGCTTCCAGCGCTGCAGCGCCGGTGTCGACAGAGAGCTCCGGATTCTCCGGTGCTTCGTAGGGGCTGGAGATGCCGGTGAATTCCTTGATCTCTCCGGCGCGGGCCTTGGCATAGAGGCCCTTGGTGTCGCGTTCTTCGCAGACCCCCAGGTCTGCAGAGCAGAACACTTCGATGAAGTCACCCTCATCCACCAGGGCACGGGCCTTGTCGCGGTCTGCGCGGAAGGGAGACACAAAGGCGGTGAGCACGATCACGCCGGAATCAAGGAAGAGCTTGGCGACTTCGCCGATGCGGCGGATGTTTTCCTCGCGGTCGGCATCTGAAAAGCCGAGGTCTTTGCAGAGGCCGTGGCGAACGTTGTCGCCATCCAGCACGTAGGTGGCCAAACCACGCTCAAACAGGGCCTGATTCACCGCATTGGCAAGCGTGCTTTTGCCGGCGCCGCTGAGGCCGGTGAACCAGAGAATGGCGCTGCGATGCCCACGTTGTTCTGCCCGAGCAGCCCGATCCACGGACGCGTGATGCCAGGCGATGTTGGTGGAGGCGCCCTGGTTGGTGAGCTGGCCGTAGGTGGGGGATGCGGTCATGGATGTGAGCCTTCGCGTGGCGCCATTGTCTCCCAACCCGGTTTCAGCAGAGTCGGCTTCAGCCGCCGGCTCGTTTGGGCCTGTATCCCTCTTTGGTGAGCAACTCGAGAGTGAGTTCCACCTGGTCGCCCTGCAGTTCGACCACGCCGTCTTTGGCAGTGCCACCACTACCGATGCGGCTTTTGAGCTTCTTGAGCAAGGCCTTGAAACCCGCAGCATCCAGCTCAAGGCCGCGAATCACGGTGACGGTCTTGCCACCGCGGCCCCCACGGGTGGGTTGCACCCTCACCATTTGCTGGGCTTTGGGGGTGGGTTCAGCGGCGGGGCCGTCGGGGCGCTGCAGGCTCTCGGCGCTGCTGAATTCCTGCCAGCCTCCTTTCGGCATTGCTCGATCTCAATCGAAACCATCCTGCCGCCCGCGGGATCCGCA
>JAAZVJ010000227.1 GCA_018623675.1 Synechococcus sp. HW_metabat.54
AGGTGGCACCGGCCCCATGGACGACTACCTGATCGCTGGTCTCGACGAGATCAACCGCACCTTCGAGCTCTCCCCCTCCTGGTACGTGGAAGCTCTGAAGCACATCAAAGCCAACCATGGCCTGAGTGGCGACGCAGCCGGTGAAGCCAACACCTACCTCGATTACGCCATCAACGCTCTCGTCTGATTTCAGACAGCAGAATGGTTCAAGGCTCCCTCTTCGGGGAGCCTTTTTTATGTCTCAAAAATGATCGAATCGACCGGGGAGGGCCAAGCGATTGACGAGCAAGAAGCTCTCAAACGCTTGGAACAGCGTCACGACGCATCGGACCGCTACTACGCCGCTTGGTGGCTGGGCCATGAACGCAGTCGTCATCCGCGAACATTACCCCTCCTGAAAGCGGCGCTTGGAGAGCTCTTCGAGACAACCTCCCCGCCAAATGATGATTGTCGGGCTCTCAGCTTGAACGTCTTACGAGCACTCGCTCATCTCGACGGTAGTGAGGCAGAAACAGAAATCTTGGCTTGCTTGACCCATTCAGATCAACAGATCCGTGAGGAGGCAGCACGTACAGCAGCAGCAGCCAGCCTCCACACGGCAATCGCCCCTCTTTGCGCGAGTCTCAGCAATACCAGCACCCACAACGATCGTCTTCTGGAGGCTCAAATAGAAGCATTAGGGGAACTTGCCAAACCGAGTGAAACCATCATCGGGCTGCTCACACCATTCACCGATAGTGAAAAGCCATTGATTCGCTCAGCGGCCAACCGAGCCCTCCTTCAGATCACTGATGATTCAAGCTGGAGCAACGCTTTTCAAGCATTAGTTCAACATCCTTCAGCTCAAGTGCGTCGCGGTGTTCTTCTTGACATCGGCGCCGTTGGCTGGCTGCCCTCCCTGACCATGATTCAGACAAGTGCTGTCGAAAACAGCATCAAACTGATTGCTTTGCGAGGTCTCGCCGAACATCCACGAGGACTGGGCGCAGCAGGAGTATCCGAACAGGAAGCCTGCAATCTCGTTTTGTCTGCGATGGATGCATTGCTATGAGCGCTGAACAACCACTGACGGAAGCTCTACGCGCGGTTGATCAAGCAACCACAAGCGATCAGCTGATGAAAGCAACCGCTGCGCTCGTTCGCTGCTGCGACCTCAAGGCCATTCCAAAACTGCTTGAAGTGATCGGGTACAACAATCCCGCCTTGGCTGGTCTTGCCGTGAGCGGATTAATTGCACTGGGGAGAAAGGCTGCTCCTGAAATCCTTGAGAACCTTGATCCACAGAATTACGGTGCCAGAGCCTGGGCCGTCAAAGCACTGGCAGAAATCGGCGACAGCTGTGCATTAGAGACCTTGATCAATGCTGCTGAAAACGACATCGGCCCCAGTGTTCGACGCGCCGCTACGAAAGGATTAGGCCGACTGGGGATTGCGGATCATCCAGCACTCACAACAGACGAACACCAACGTTGCCTGCGCACCCTTTCCAAAGCATGCACCGATAGCGAATGGATTGTTCGCTATGCCGCTTGCGTTGGCCTGGAAAATCAAATCCAAGCTGGCGATCAAGGCTTCTCTGAGGGCACAAGCCGCATTAAACGACTCGCTTCCAGCAATGAGCCTGTCAAGGTGGTTCGATTAAGGGCCGCCTTGGCGCTCGAAAGACTTCAGATCCAATGACACAGAAACTGCTGTTTGTTTGCCTCGGCAACATCTGTCGCTCACCAGCGGCGGAAGGAGTGTTTCTTCATCTGATCGAGGAGCAAGGCCTGTCCGATCACTTCGTCGTTGACTCCGCTGGTACCGGCAGCTGGCATGTGGGCAACAAGGCCGACCCACGCATGCGTGCCGCGGCCGAACGACGGGGCATTCACCTCCCGAGCCGCGCCAGGCAGATCGAATTGGATGACTTCAGTCGCTTCGATCTGGTGCTGACCATGGACAGCGACAACCTGCGCAACGTGCAAAGCCTGGCCAAGGAGGCGGGCAACAACGCCACGGCAACGATCCGCCCGATGCTCAGTTACGCCCGATCAACTGAGCTCAGCGACGTACCGGATCCCTATTACGGCGGTGAGCAGGGGTTTGAACACGTGCTCGACCTGCTGGAGGATGCCTGCTCCGGGCTGATCGAGGAGATCAAGCCCCAGCTCAAGCGTTAGAACCCGGCCAAGCTTCTGCGGGAACTTTGAGGCGGAACAGATCCTCGAGGGCATCGATCACCGCCGCAATGGCCATGCCATCGGTGATCAGTTCCGTGGCATCAGCCGCCTGCACAAGGGGCGCCACGTCGCGAGTGCTGTCGAGATGGTCCCGCTCCACGATCTGCGCTTCCAGCTCCGTCAAGGCCGGAACCTCAAAGCCACGACGCTCGAGATCCACAGCCCTGCGGCGAGCACGCTCAGCGGGCGTGGCGGTGAGGAACACCTTGAGTTCGGCATCGGGGAACACCGCCGTGCCGATGTCTCGACCCTCGGCAACAAGACCGCCACGCTCACCCATGCGCTGCTGCTGGGCAGTGAGCAGAGCTCGCACACAGGCATGGGCAGCCACCGCCGACACCTTGGCCGTCACCCGGGGATCACGAATCTCGTCGGTGACGTCGTTGCCGTTGACCCGTACGGCTTGCACACCATCGCGAAGAGGATCCAACTCCACCTCCAGCCCCTGCAGGCTGGGCGCCACAGCTGCTGCATCCGCAGGGTCAAGCCCCTGCTCCAACACCCACCAGGTCACAGCGCGATACATCGCCCCTGTATCGAGATATAGAAGCCCCATGCGCTCCGCAAAGGCGCGGGTCACAGTGC
>JAAZVJ010000228.1 GCA_018623675.1 Synechococcus sp. HW_metabat.54
GTGGTGCTGGGAGCCACATGCGTTTTAGGCGCCACCCTGATCAGCCTCAGCGCGCGTCAGCCTCGATCAATGGGCAAGGGGTAGGTCACCCAGTCTTGACCGCCCATCGCACCAGGACCGGCCGGTTGGGCCAATCGCCAGCTCTCGCCTCGTTCTCCGCGCTCAAGAAACAGCTCAAATGGGCTGTCGACCCGCACGCGATCCCCAGGTAAGCGCCAATCAAATCGACCGGTGAGATGCAAGCCCCGATGATCACCAAGACGGATCGAATCCTGGTCTTCCACCCTCACGCGACTGACATCCGGATCGCCAGCTTCCTCAAGATCTAGAGAGCGGGCAATGGCTGTCTGGGTGAGCTGAATCTGCAAACCAAGCGCCTTGAGAAGCACTGCGCGAGGAGGTTGATCTCCAGGGGAGCAGGCGGTGAGACCAACCCCAAGCATCAAGGCGCAAACAAGGGCCAGACCTCGCTGGAACCAAGGTCGGAAACCTCTCAGAGAGGGCCAAAGACTCGACAGGTCAGGCAGCATGGGCGGATCGGGAGTGACCCCATGATCGGCTGGCTGCAAGGGGAGCGCATCGACGCCTGGTCGCAAGGGGGGCGACAGGGCCTTGTGATCGCCTGCGGTGGCGTGGGTTACGAAGTGCAATTCACGGGCAGCCACCGTGCCCGCCTGGAAGCTGAAACCCGTTGCACAGCCTGGATTCACCAGGTTCAGCGCGACGATGGCAGCAATCTCTACGGCTTCCTTGAGAAACGGGAACGCGACCTTTTTCGCACCTTGATCAGCGTGAATGGCGTCGGCCCACAGATGGCCTTGGCCCTGCTCGACTGTTGCAGCGCCGATGCGTTGGTCGAAGCAATCGTGGAAGGAGATCTGCGCCAACTGACGCAGGCCCAGGGAGTGGGCAAACGCACGGCAGAACGCCTCGCTGTTGAACTGCGGAATCGGCTGAGTGACTGGAAGACACCCTCGACAGATGCCTTGTCACTCGTTGATCGCAGTGACCTGAAAGCACTGCCAATCCAAGGGGATCCACTGGAGGAACTCCAACAAACGCTGGAGGCCCTCGGCTACGAAGATTTAGAAATCCGCCGAGCCATGCGAGCGGTGGCCGGCTCTGAAAACCCACCTGAGTCGGACGACAGCGATGCCTGGCTACGAGAAAGCCTGCGCTGGCTAAGCAAGGCCACCGCTTAGGGGTCGATGACAAGGTAAATTGGTTGTTTGCACTGTCAGGGCCAGACGCCGCGCATGTCGCTCGATACCACCCAAAAGCAGCAGCTGATCAACACCCACCAAACCCACGCCACCGACACCGGATCGGCTGAGGTTCAAGTGGCCATGCTGACCGAGCGCATTTCGCAGCTCAGCAACCACCTGCAGAAGAACATCCACGACTTCTCTTCCCGTCAGGGTCTGCTGAAGATGATTGGCCGCCGCAAGCGGTTGCTCTCCTACGTGCGTGGCAAGAGTGAGCAGCGTTACAGCGATCTGATCGCCAAACTGGGCATCCGCGGCTGATCTGCCGCTCTTAACCAGTTGTCTCCGTCATGGCCGATCAGCGCAAACCTCTGCCGTTTGAACCCCGCAACTCGGCCGACGCGACAACCAAGAGCCCGAAGCGTTCAACTAACGCCAAATCTCAGCCCATTCCCAAGGCTGTGGCTAATCGCATGGCACGACGCGTAGCGATTTCCACAGGTCTTCCTTCGGTGATGGGCATGGCGGTTTTTGTGATCAGTTACCTGCTGGTCACACGTGGCATCTACGACGTTCCCCCTGGACTCACCTTGGTGACATCTGGGGGCTTTTTTCTGCTCGGGTTAGTAGGACTGAGTTACGGCGTGCTGTCAGCAAGTTGGGAGCCTCAACCAGGAACACTGCTGGGGCTGGAGCACATCAAACCCAACATTGCTCGCATGCGCAGCTCGATCAAGGCACAAAAAAGCGCCAGCTGATCACAGAGCCCCTTAGGCAGGGGCTGCACCACTAAAGACTGCTTTGGTTGTGGCCGTGAAGGCCTGCTCTTGCAAGTAATTGGCAGCTTCGCCTGCATTCCGCACGCAGAACTGGGGGCCAAGGCGCACATAGCGCACGTCGTCGCCGTGACGAACTGCCGCGACCACGGGAACTCGCACACCGAGCTCATCCTGCTCAGGGCGATGGGCATGGAGGCATTCCCTCAATTTGTGCTGCACAGCCACATCACTGGCCTGGTCTGGAGCGAGCTCCACCATCAACAGTTGCAAGTCATCAATCGCACGGCAGTCATCAACAATCAACTGCACCCGTTCATCTCGACGATCCACGGCAGCCCAAACCAGGAGGCGCGCTTCCGCCATCAGATGGTCAGACAAGCGGGCATAGCTCTTGGGAAACACCACTGCTTCGCAGCTGCCGGTGAGATCTTCGAGGGTGAGAACGGCCATACGATCACCCTTGCGTGTTGTGACCTGTCGGTACTCGCTCACCATGGCGATGGCACTCACCTTGGCCTTGTCGGCCTGCTCCTCCAAGCTGCCCAAACCGATGGGCGCCAGTAGACGCGCTGGAGGCGTGAGCTGCTTTAACGGATGATCAGAGAGATAAAAACCCACCAAATCCTTTTCGAGGCGCAACTTTTCGGTGGGGTGATAGTCAGGAACGGGAGACGCCTTCGGCGCCATGCTCAGATCGTTGGCCGCTTCCCCATCGGGTGAGGCTGCTGCAGCCATCAGGTCAAACAGGTTGCCCTGACCGCTGTCCCGGTCTTTGGCTCGAGACGATGCCCAATCAAGCAGCAGATCAAGATCCGCCA
>JAAZVJ010000001.1 GCA_018623675.1 Synechococcus sp. HW_metabat.54
GCCGAAAACACCAGCCACACCCAGCATGTGGAAGGGGTGCATCAGGATGTTGTGCTCGGCCTGGAACACCAACATGAAGTTGAAGGTGCCAGAGATGCCCAGGGGCATGCCGTCAGAGAAGGAACCCTGGCCAAAGGGGTAGATCAGGAAGACTGCGAAGGCTGCAGACAGCGGAGCGCTGTAAGCAACGCAGATCCAAGGACGCATGCCAAGGCGGTAGGAGAGTTCCCACTGACGCCCCATGTAGGCAGAGATGCCGATCAGGAAGTGGAAGACAACCAGCTGGTAAGGACCGCCGTTGTACAGCCATTCATCCAGGGTTGCCGCTTCCCAGATGGGATAGAAGTGCAGGCCGATGGCGTTGGAGGAAGGAACAACAGCGCCAGAAATGATGTTGTTGCCGTAGATCAGGGAGCCGGCGACGGGCTCACGGATGCCGTCGATATCCACCGCAGGAGCTGCGATGAAGGCGACGATGAAGCAGATGGTGGCCGCAAGCAGACAGGGAATCATCAGGACGCCAAACCAACCCACATAAATGCGGTTGTTGGTGTTGGTCACCCACTGACAGAAGCTTTCCCAAGTACTGGAACGACCGCTGCGAATGGCAGTAGCCATGACAAAACAAGGAGTACGGAAACTGACTTACTGGCTCCGAAAAGCAGCAAGACAGGACTCAAGACTATGGAGTGAACTTTCCTTTTCTCGGAAATTAAAAACTTCGAGTCATTGCTCAATCTGGCTTCATGAAGCATTTGTAAATGCTTCATGAATCTGTGTAAATCAGGCTGGCTTTGCCGCGGCCTGCTCTTGCACCCACTGTCCAGCCTGTTGGGCAAATCCTTGCCAATTGAGCCTTTCCTGCTCTGCGGCCTTCGCCACCAACAAAGGAGCTTGCTGCTTGAGCAACTCCAAATCGGGCTCGGCCACACCCGCGTTGAGAGCCATCCAATCGGCCATGGAAGCCCCCACCACGCGCGTGAGGTAAGCAGCACTCAGGGCTTGCATCACCCCAGCCACAAGCCAGGAACTGCCATCCAACTTCGCCAGTCCGAGCAACGCCTGACCACTCCACTCCAGAACACCTTGGGCGAGTGCCGCGCCGGCCAGATGGCGAGCGGCGACCTGAAGCACTTCAGGGCTCCAGCGGCATCCCCAGATCTCACCCATCTCTTTCAGCATCAGGCCGTTACCCGCCGCTACAGCCAATAAATCCATGCTTGGCAGCGGTGAGGCCAAAACAGCTCCAGCCACCAGCCATTGGCTGCGGAGGAGCAAGCCACGAAAGCGATCACGTCGGAGGCTTTCCAGCTCCGTTTGCCACTGACGGTGGAGATTTTCCAGCAGACGTTGACGGGTGAGTTCCATTCCTTGGCTCGGCTGCTCCAGCCATTGACGCGTCGGCAGCAACACCGTTCTGAGCTGATCAAGCTGACCATCCCAGACCAATAAATGCTGGTGCCAGCGCTCAGGCAACTGGGCCAGCAACGCCTCTTGCGCCTGAGGCCAGGCATCGATGCACTCACCTTGATTCACCACCAACCACGCAGGCTGACGCTCAGGAACCTGTTGAAGGCGCAGCAGGTCAGACGCCCTCAAAGGCAGAGGCAAAACGAACAGCAGGGCGTCTTGCTCCTGAAGGGCAGTTGGCCAGACCCAGTCGTCACTCACGCTGGGTAAGGGCTGCCCCACGCACAGGCTCAGAGGATGGAGGCCAGCGAGGGACTGCTGAAGCACCGATGTCTTGGGCAAGCCCACACCCTCGGAAGCCACAACCCCAACACTGAGTGGCTCAGAACGTTGCACGACAGCGTCCAGTGCAAGCTGACGTTCAGCACGGGACGACGCCGCGTCGGCTTGTTCCTCAAGCGCAGCGAATTGATCCAGCACCGCATCACAGCGCTTCAACCAACCCTCCACCGTGGAAGGGGCTTTGAACACCGGGGGCTTGGCCGGCCGGCTTAACCACCAGAGCCCACCACCGATGGCCACAACCCCGAGGCCGCCACCAGGAATGTGGAGCAGATCGGTCAGAGCCCATTGCGCAGCGATCACACTGCCGCCAGCAACGGCGATCGTGCGCAGCAGCCTGGGCTGATCAATCAGGGAGCCGAGTGACGGCACCGGAAGCATGAGCTGGGGCGAGAGGGTCCGGCCTTCCTAGCTCACCCTTGCCGAAGCGACCAGTGCAAAACGCCCGATCAAGGCAGAGCGCAATCCGACCCCCAACAAATGACGCGCAGCGCTTCGCTCCATAGCGTGGACTTGACAGTGCAGTGCCCGCATGGCCAGCGAACGCGCCGCAACCGATCGCCGCAAAGAGGTGAAACGTGTGCTGGTGGCAGCACTCGTGATCAACCTGAGCATGACTGGGCTCAAGCTGGTGATCGGACTCATCAGTGGATCGCTGGCGGTCATCGCTGATGCCATGCACAGCGCCACGGATGCACTCTCCAGCTTGATGGGGCTGATTACCAATGGGCTCTCCGATCCAAGACCGGATCGCGACCATCCCTACGGCCATGACAAATACGAAGGCGTCGGAGCACTCGCCATTGCCGGCTTCATCCTCTTCACCGCCATTGAAATCCTGATCAATGCCGGGGAGCGACTCATGGATGGGATCCCGCCCCTACGCATCAATGGCCATGAACTGCTGCTACTGCTGATCGTTCTGGGGTTCAACCTCGGCCTTGCGCTTTACGAGCGTCGTGAAGGGCGCCGGCTTCAAAGCCACCTACTGATGGCCGATGCGCGCCACACCACCAGTGACATCTGGACGACCGTGATCGTGCTGCTCGGGCTGACCGGAGCTTGGTGGTTCCAAGTGAATTGGCTCGATGTTGCCCTTGCCGCTCCCCTAGCGGTGTTGCTGATCCGCGTTTGTTGGGATGTGGTGCGAACCAATTTGCCCTGGCTTGTGGATCACATCGCCATCGCACCAGAAGCCATCCATGAGCAGGCCATGGCTGTTCCAGGGGTCCTCAATTGCCACGACATTGCCAGTCGCGGTGTGCTCGGTCAGAGGGTGTTTGTGGACATGCACATGGTGGTGGAAACCGACGACCTACCAACAGCGCACAGCATCACCGAGCAGGTGGAAGAACGACTGGAACGGCGCTTTGGCCCGGTGCGCTGCACCATCCACCTCGAACCCAAGGATTACGCCGAGCAGTCGATCACTTTTCGAGGCACCCACGGCTGACTGGGCCGGTCGTCAGGGCGGCGCTCCCAGCCACCTCCACCCCCCCTGTGATGCGTCACACTTGCGCCTGATTGCAGGCCATGGGCCATGACTGATTCCTACGGAGATTCCCAACAAAACGGGGGACAGGCTGGCCGTGATGGCGGTCGAGATGGTGGCCGCCGTCGTGGCAATGGCAATCGTGAAGGTGGCGGTTTCCGCATTCGCCTGAGCGACAACGAAATGCGCTCGGTACGCGCACTCCAGGAAGCCTTCAATCTCCGCTCCACTGTGGCCGTGCTCGGCTTTGCCGTCCGCAGCCTGGGCCAGATGCTCGAAGACGGTCAGCTTGATGCCCTGATCGAGCAACAGAAAGCACAAGCTCCCCGCGGTGGTGGGCGTCGCGGCGATCAGCGAGGCGACGGCGGTCGTTTCGGCAATCGCGCCGAAGGCGGTGGTCGCGGCAACCGGCCGGATCCCTTTGCTCGTCCTGCCAAACCTCAGCCCACTGTTGCTGAAGTCGCTACAGAAGACGTCGCTGAAGCGGTCGAAGCTGCTGTTGATGCATCACCAGAAGCAGCCTCTGACGACACCAACACCTCCGACTCCACCGCCACCCAGGATTGATTCATGGCCCAGTCGCGGGTTCTCTCTGGCGTCCAGCCCACCGGCGCCCTTCATTTAGGGAATTGGTTGGGAGCGATCCGCAACTGGGTGGATCTACAGCACGACCACGACACCTTTGTTTGTGTCGTGGACTTGCACGCGATCACCGTTCCCCATGACCCCTCACGGCTCGCCGAGGACACCCTCACAACCGCGGCCCTCTATTTGGCCTGCGGGATCGATCCGAAGCAAAGCACTGTGTTCGTTCAGAGCCACGTGCCTGCCCATTCCGAGCTCTGCTGGCTCCTGAATTGCGTCACTCCGCTCAATTGGCTTGAGCGGATGATCCAGTTCAAAGAAAAGTCGGTGAAACAAGGAGACAACGTCTCGGTTGGCTTGTTGGATTACCCCGTCTTGATGGCGGCCGACATCCTTCTCTATGACGCCGACCTGGTTCCCGTTGGAGAAGATCAAAAGCAGCACCTAGAGCTCGCACGAGATATCGCTCAGCAACGGATCAATGCCCGCTTCGGGAGCGATGACTCCCCGGTACTGAAAGTGCCCAAACCCCTGATCCTCAAAGAAGGTGCAAGGGTTATGAGCCTCACCGACGGGCGCAGCAAGATGAGCAAAAGCGATCCCAATGAGGGCAGTCGGATCACCCTTCTGGACCCGCCAGAGCTGATCACAAAGAAAATCAAGCGCGCCAAAACCGACCCTCAAATGGGGCTGGAATTCGATAATCCCGAGCGTCCTGAAACCGACAATTTGCTGGGCCTCTACGCCATCCTCAGCGGGAAGGGTCGGGATGCAGCTGCTCAGGAATGCGCAGATATGGGTTGGGGCCGATTCAAGCCTCTCCTTGCCGAGGCAGCCGTTGCTGCTCTGGAACCTATCCAAAACCGCTACCAAGAGCTGATCGACGACCGCGCCGAACTTGGACGCGTGCTGAAGGATGGGGCCGATCGGGCCAATACCGTCGCAGAAGCCACCGTTGACCGTGTTCGCAACAGCCTCGGTTTCTTGACCAACACTTAAAAACTGCCGCCACCCACCCGAGGCGGCTAATCAATGAAGAGTGCACACAAAAGTTTCGCTAATCATTAAAACTGTCTGAGAATTGATGGTCTATCCCTGGAGAGAAGGTAAGGCGAAACCAGTGGACCACTGAAATCGCATCAATCTCAACTGTGTCTTGGTCCAACATCTTTCCGGCGAACACACCGCACGCGCGCCGTCAAGGCCGGTTCTGAGGGGCTCGCATCAGACCCACGGAGCTCGTCATGGTGATGGGCCCTTGTTTGCACTGCGTGCCCAATTCCCCCAACACTCAGCAGATCAGAGTTCTCCAGCGCCCGTTCAAAGCGGCTGCTCGCAAGAACGTGCTTCCGATCGCCGGAGTGCTGAGTGCTGCACTGCTCACAGGTCAGGCCCTTCATGCAGAGCGCTCAGGGGAACGGGTTGAACAAAACGAAGTGGTGAAGTCCGCACTGTTGGCCAAGCCTGCCGACGAGGCGCATTACGACATCACCCCGGAACGTCGTGCATTGCTCAACACGATCCGCTACGCCGAAGGAACGTGGAAGGACGGCAAGCATCAGGGCTATCGAACGCTCTATGGAGGGGGCCTCTTTTCCGATCTCTCCCGCCATCCGGACCGCGTGGTGGTCAAGCGTTATGCCAGTGCCGCAGCGGGTGCCTACCAATTCCTTCCAGGTACCTGGAATCAGGTGGCGCGAGAACTCAAGCTCAGCAGCTTTGAGCCACAGCATCAAGACCAGGCAGCTCTGCGACTGATCGAACGTCGTGGCGCCCTCGCCGAAGTGGATCGCCACGGCCTCACCAAAACGGCAATGCACAAATTGGCTCCGGAGTGGGCGTCATTTCCAACCCACGCTGGTTTCAGCGCCTATGGCCAGCCGGTCAAGAGCCATGCTGAACTCGCCAAGTTCTACAACGAAAATCTGCGACAAATCCGTCGCGGCGCCTGAGCTCACCCCATCCGCGAAGCCTGGGAAATGCCCCCCGCAAGGGCCCACACTTCCGTGACGAGCTGATGCCAGGGGGCCATCGCTTCCATCGAAACCGCCATGGCCTTGGGTGAGGCTGCCACGAGGGCGCGTGTCGCTGCAATGGCTTTGTGCCCTTCTTCCAGGCGAAGGGCCATGACACGACGTTGCTCAGGAGTCATCACCCGATCTGGACAGACGGCCAGCAACTCCTCACCACGGTTGAACCAGTGGGAAAAATCATTCAAGAGCGAGTCGAGAAGCGTCTCAAGAAGAGCATCCGCCTCTGCATCTCTGGATGGATCACCGTCGCTTGGAGAGCTGGATTCCATGGGGCTGAATGACACGCCCATAGGATGGCGGTTGACGTGCTTGAAACGGTGAGCAGCGCTGCAGTGACCGCCCCCGCCACGACCGAAACGGTGGTGCTGCCGAAAACCAGTGAAAGCGATGCGCTGCTGCGGATCCGCCACTCCATGAGCCACGTGATGGCCATGGCCGTCCAGAAGCTGTTCCCCAAGGCTCAGGTCACCATCGGACCCTGGACCGAAACCGGTTTTTATTACGACTTCGACAGCCCTGACCCCTTCACGGAGGCCGACCTCAAGGCCATCCGTAAGGAGATGATCAAGATCATCAACCGCAAGTTGCCTCTCGAGCGGATCGAGGTGAGCCGGACCGAAGCGGAGGAAAAAATCAAGGCTCAAAACGAGCCCTACAAACTGGAAATTCTCGCTGGGATCCAAGAGCCCATCAGTCTTTACACCCTTGGGGACGACTGGTGGGATCTTTGTGCGGGCCCCCATGTGGCCAATACGAGCGAGCTCAACCCAAAGGCCTTCGAGCTGGAGAGTGTGGCTGGCGCCTATTGGCGGGGTGACGAAACAAAAGCCCAGCTGCAGAGGATCTACGGCACCGCCTGGGAGACCCCCGAACAACTCGCTGAACACAAGCGACGCAAAGAAGAGGCCCTGAGAAGGGATCACCGACGCATCGGCACCGATCTCGACCTTTTCTCAATTGAGGATGAGGCCGGCGCAGGTTTGGTGTTCTGGCACCCCCGCGGTGCACGGATGCGCCTGCTCATCGAAGAGTTCTGGCGCCAAGCCCACTTCGAGGGCGGATACGAGCTCCTGTACACCCCCCATGTGGCGGACATCAGCCTCTGGAAGACCTCAGGGCACCTCGATTTCTATGCCGAGAGCATGTTCGGCCCCATGGAGGTGGACGAGCGGGAGTACCAGCTCAAGCCCATGAACTGCCCGTTCCACGTGCTCACCTATGCCAGCAAACTGCGCAGCTACAGGGAGCTGCCAATTCGCTGGGCGGAACTCGGCACTGTGTATCGCTACGAGCGCCCTGGTGTGATGCACGGGTTGATGCGGGTGCGAGGTTTCACCCAAGACGATGCCCACGTGTTCTGCCTTCCCGAGCAGATCAGTGACGAGATTCTGCGAATTCTCGACCTCACCGAACGCATCCTCTCCACATTTGATTTCAAGAACTACGAAATCAACCTCTCCACACGACCCGAAAAATCAATCGGCGACGACGCCGTATGGGACCTGGCCACCCAAGGTCTGATCGAAGCCCTCAACCGCAAAGGATGGGCCTACAAAGTGGATGAGGGTGGCGGTGCCTTCTACGGCCCGAAAATCGATCTGAAGATTGAAGACGCCATCGGGCGGATGTGGCAGTGCTCCACGATCCAACTCGACTTCAACCTCCCGGAGCGCTTCGAGCTCGACTACGTGGCGGCCGATGGAAGCAAGCAGCGGCCGATCATGATCCACCGCGCCATCTTCGGGTCGCTGGAGCGGTTCTTCGGGATCATGACCGAGAACTACGCCGGCGATTTCCCCTTCTGGCTGGCCCCAGAGCAGATCCGCCTACTCCCGGTGACGGACGAGGTCCAGAGCTACGCCGAGACCCTTTGCGACCAGCTCAAATCATTGGGCGTCAGGGCCTCCGTCGACCGCAGTGGTGATCGCCTTGGGAAATTAATCCGCACCGGTGAAAAGATGAAGATTCCGGTGATGGCAGTGATCGGAGCGAAGGAAGCGGAGCAAAACGCTGTCAGCTTGCGCAGTCGTCGCGATGGTGACCTTGGATTGGTGGCGGTGAAGGATCTGCTCGCGGCCAGCCAAAAGGCCAACAGCGAACGCCAAGCGGGGCTCGACCTTTAAACCTCTGGAGATCAATCCGCCCTCCCAAACCGCACCGGCTCCATCGTCAAAGCCATGACCGACACCCCGATACAGACCCTCAACGACCTCGCTCGCTTGCGCGGTGCACCGGTTCTCACCCCAGAAACAGCCCAAGCGCTTCGCGGTGAACTTGAGCAAGCCATGACGACGGCCAGCTGGTTCACGATTGGTGTGATGGCGCCATCAGCGGATGCCGCACTCACATCCCTGCGGAGCCTGGAGGCAAGCCAGGGTTGGGAGCCCCTAAAGGTGGTGGATTCCACCGCCGAACCCGGTCCGGTGTTCTTGAAGGCCAACCAAAAGGGCGGATCGATTCGCATCCGGATTGAACATGGCCTCGGGGAAGGCATCCTGATCAGCGGCCACGGCGACGACGAAAGTCAACCCAGCACCACCTGGGGCCCCTTACCACTCAATTTCTTTGCCTAGAGCGGCCGGCATCGCTTGCGATTTGCGGCGCCGCCAAGCAGCCTGAGCATCGATCGCGAAACGGCCCTGGAGATGGCGGCACTCACCTTTCTGGCAGGGGATTTGGGCGGCACCAAAACCTTGCTCGCCATCTATGGCGAGAGAGACGGGCAGCTCCAACCTCTTCATGAGCACCGCTATCGCTCTGGCGAATGGGACTGTCTGGAAACAATGCTCCAGCATTTCCTGGACGGTGTTCCATCCGACATCCCGTCCCCCAATAGCAGTTGCATTGCCGTTGCCGGACCGGTGGTCGAAGGCAGCGCCCAACTCACCAACCTTCCTTGGATCATCGAGGAAAAAGCCCTGATCAGAGCAACCGGCTTGCAGCAGCTGGAATTGGTGAATGATTTCGCCGTGTTGATCCATGGTCTCCCCCACTTGAATCAGCAGCAGCAGGTGGTGCTCCAGTCCCCTGAGCCGAAAACGGACGAAGCTGACCAGCGCAACCTGAAGGGTCCGGTGGCCATTCTCGGCGCGGGAACAGGCCTCGGCATGGCACGTGGACTCCCGGGTACTGATGGCTGGATCGCGCTAGCCAGCGAAGGCGGCCACCGTGAATTTGCACCGCGGAGCGACGCTGAGTGGTCGCTGGCCCGTTGGCTGCGTGAGGACCTGGGAATTGACCGCCTTTCGATCGAGAGAATTGTGAGCGGCACAGGACTTGGCCATGTGATGCGCTGGCAACTCCAGAAACCATCAGCCAAAGACCATCCACTGCAAGGTGCTGCTGAGGCCTGGCGGTCCCGACCTGTGGATCATCCGACCTACCAAGATTTGCCGGCGCTGGTGGGGCAAGCCGCTCAAGCAGGGGATGCCCTCGCCTCCGCAGCCCTTGATCTCTGGCTTGGGGCCTATGGCTCCGCCGCCGGTGACCTGGCCCTGCAGGAACTCTGCACAGGCGGCTTATGGATTGGTGGAGGAACCGCCGTCAAACAACTCAAAGGCTTGCAATCACCAGCTTTCCTTGAGCCCATGCGCCGAAAGGGGCGCTTTGGTGCATTCGTACAAGGTCTCAGAGTCAGTGCGGTCATTGATGCCAACGCAGGGCTCTTTAGTGCTGCCTGTCGCGCCCGCGATCTCGCCACAGCGAACAGCGGCAGCTAACAACTGTTGCCACAGATGTGTAGGCCAAGGCCTCTCAGGTGAGACACTGGCCTGAGAAGGACAGCAGGGATGGTGCAGCCGCGCATCGGCCAGTCGGTGGTTGTGGATGTTCCTGCCACCACAGCCAATATTGGTCCGGGCTTCGACTGCCTTGGGGCCGCACTTGACCTGAACAACCGGTTCACCATGCGCCGCATCGAAGGCGATGGCGAGCGTTTCGAACTGATCATCGAGGGGCAGGAAGGAAGTCACCTGCGTGGGGGACCCGACAACCTCGTCTATCGAGCTGCCCAGCGCGTTTGGAAGGCAGCGGGCGAAGAGCCAGTGGGCCTTGAGGCGCGGGTTCGCCTTGCGGTGCCCCCTGCACGTGGATTGGGCAGCAGTGCGACGGCCATTGTTGCTGGGCTGGTGGGTGCCAACGCGTTGGTGGGGGAACCCCTGAGCCGCGAGAAATTACTGGAGCTGGCCATCGACATTGAGGGGCATCCCGACAACGTGGTGCCCTCATTGCTGGGCGGCCTTTGCATGACGGCCAAAGCTGCGTCTCAACGCTGGCGAGTCGTGCGCTGCGAGTGGCTTCCCAGTGTCAAAGCCGTTGTGGCGATTCCCTCGATCCGCCTCAGCACCAGTGAAGCCCGGCGTGCGATGCCGAAAGCGATCCCGGTGGGAGATGCCGTGGTGAACCTGGGTGCTCTCACCCTGTTGCTCCAAGGCTTACGCACAGGAAATGGTGATTTGATTTCCGACGGCATGCATGACCGCCTCCATGAGCCCTACCGCTGGCGGCTGATCAAGGGTGGCCAAGAGGTGCGGGAGGCTGCCCTCGCCGCAGGCGCCTGGGGTTGTGCCATTAGTGGGGCAGGGCCAAGCATCTTGGCGCTTTGCTCCGAAGACAGAGGTGCTGCCGTTAGCCAGGCCATGGTGCGGGCCTGGGAAGCCGCCGGCGTCGCCAGTCGCGCACCGCTCCTCAGCCTGCAAACCACAGGCAGTCACTGGCAACCGGTGGGGTCTGATTAACGGCCAACGACGGCAGCAGGCTTGAGTAGATCTACTCAGTCCAGGCGAAGCCCCTGATAAGTTCGACTACAACTTGACGAATGTTATGGACGCCAATCTGCCGCTGATTGCTGCGTCCAGTGGGACATTCCCGTGGCTTTCGCTGATCGTGCTGCTGCCAGCAGCGGCAGCGCTGTTGATGCCCCTTCTCCCTGGGGATGAGAACAATCCTTCTCCATGGCCCAGGAACCTGGCTCTGGGTGTCCTGGCAGTGGATTTCGTGCTGATGCTGGTGGCCTTCAGCCAGCACTTTGACCCCCAAGACTCTTCCCTTCAATTGGTGGAGCGACTGGCTTGGGTGCCCGCCATTGGCCTGGAGTGGTCTGTCGGTGCCGATGGCCTCTCCATGCCGCTGGTGGTGCTGAGCGGCCTGGTGACACTGCTTTCCGTGGCGGCCAGCTGGAAAGTCGAGCACAAAGCAAAGCTCTACTTCGGCCTTCTCCTCGTGCAGGCCGCGGCCCAAGCCCTGGTCTTCCTCTCCCAGGACTTCCTGCTGTTTTTCCTCGCCTGGGAACTGGAATTGGTGCCGGTCTATCTCTTGATCGCCATCTGGGGTGGCCAGAACCGTCAGTACGCCGCGACGAAATTCATCCTCTACACAGCCTTGGCCTCCTTGCTGATTTTGATCAGCGGTCTGGCCCTGGCTCTCTCAGGGGATCAGTTCACCTTGAACCTGAGTGAACTGGCAGCACGCTCCCCTGGTGGCACCTTTGGCCTGCTCTGCTATCTGGGCTTCTTGGTGGGCTTCGGTGTGAAATTGCCGATGTTCCCCCTGCACACCTGGCTTCCCGATGCTCACGGCGAAGCCAATGCTCCTGTCTCGATGTTGCTGGCAGGGGTGCTCCTGAAAATGGGTGGTTACGCACTGCTGCGCTTCAACGTGCAGATGCTCCCTGATGCCCACCTGGTGATGGCTCCCGCCCTGATTGTGCTGGGCATTGTCAACATCATTTATGGCGCCCTGAATGCATTCGCCCAGGACAACGTCAAGCGCCGCATCGCCTGCAGTTCCGTCAGCCACATGGGTTTTGTGCTGGTGGGAATCGGCACCATCGATGCCCTGGGGATCAGCGGAGCCATGTTGCAGATGATCAGCCACGGGCTGATCGCCGCGGCCATGTTCTTCGTCACCGGAAGCTTCTACGAACGCACCAAAACCCTCTCTATCCCCAACATGGGCGGCCTGGCCAAGGTGCTGCCGATCACCTTTGCCTTCTTCCTTGCCAGTTCCCTGGCGTCGCTTGCCCTACCGGGCATGAGTGGATTCATCAGTGAAATCACGATCTTCCTTGGCATCACCAGCCAGACCGACTTCACCACCGGCTTCCGAGCAATCACGATCATTGCTGCCGCCATCGGCCTGGTGCTGACCCCCATCTATCTCCTGTCGATGTGTCGGCGTGTCTTCTTTGGTCCGAGGATTCCCGCATTGGCTTTCGTGGGAGACATGAATCCCCGTGAACTCGTGATCGGGCTCACCTTGCTGGTGCCGACCCTCACCATCGGCATCTGGCCCCGCGTGGCGATGGACGTTTACGAGGCTTCCACCGACGCTCTCGCCAACACGCTTTCAACCCATAGCCTGATTGCTCTCCATAACCTTCTGCCCCTGGGCTGAAGCAACGCGGCATGACCACCACCAGCCAACCAGCCCTTCTCAAGGGCCAGGGTCTTCCCGACTACGCGGCGATTACCCCGGAGCAGGTTGGCCTTCACATTCCTGCATTGCTTGAAGACCTGGAGGGTGACTTCGCCGCATTGGAAGCGGATCTGCGCAAGCGCCTCGAAGCCCATGAGGCATTGAGCTGGACAGCAGTGATGCCGCCCTTGCAGCGGATCGGCGAAAAGCTGCGCTGGAGCTGGGGGGTGATCACCCATCTCAACGCGGTTTGCAACTCCACGGAACTGCGAGAAGCGCACGCAGCACAGCAACCGGAAGTCGTTCGTTTCAGCAACCGTCTCGGACAGAGCGCAGTGCTGCATCAAGCCCTTGAGCAGTTGCGTCATGAGCCATCGCAACCTCTTGATGCCGCACAACGCAGGATCATTGATGCGGAATTGCTCTCGATGAAGCAACGCGGTGTGGGGCTGAAGGGAGACGCTCAAACCGCCTTCAACTCGGCCAGCGAAAAGCTGGCTGAGTTGTCGACCAAATACAGCAACAACGTTCTGGATGCAACGCAGGGTTGGAGCTTGGTGCTGACCGACCCCGCCCAAGTGGCAGGACTGCCAGACCGCGCTCTCGACACCCTCGCGGCGGCGGCTCGGGATGCCGGTGACCGCCATCAAGACGGCCAAGAAGCCAGTGGCGAGAAGGGCCCCTGGCGCCTAGGGCTCGACATGCCCCGCTATATCCCCTTCCTCACCCATGCCGACAACCGGGACCTGCGTGAAACCGTGTATCGCGCCCATGTGGGTCGAGCCAGCAGTGGGGACCTCGATAACAGCTCACTGATCGAATCAATCCTCAGCCTGCGGGCCGAGCAGGCCAAGAGCTTGGGCTATGCCCACTGGGCAGATCTCAGTCTGGCCAGCAAGATGGCCAGCGATGTGAATGCAGTCGAAGCCCTGCTCGAGGAGCTCAGGGCCGCTGCCAAGCCAACCGCCGAAGCAGAGATTGATGCACTACGCGCCTGTGCTCGCCGTCATCACGCGTCTGAGGCCAATGATCTTCAGCCTTGGGACGTGACCTATTGGGCTGAAAAACTCCGGCAGGAACAGTTCGATCTCAACCAGGAAGCGCTGAGGCCCTGGTTCCCTCTCCCCCAAGTGCTCGACGGCCTGTTCGCCTTGTGCGGACGACTCTTTGGCATCCAAATCACTGCCGCCGATGGAGAAGCACCGATCTGGCATCCCGACGTGCGCTTCTTCCGCGTGAGTGACCGTGATGGCAGCCCCTTAGCCGCTTTTTATCTCGACCCCTACAGCCGGCCCGCGACGAAGCGTGGTGGCGCCTGGATGGATGAGTGCCTCAACCGCTCCCGTGATGCCAACGGCGAGATGACACTGCCGGTGGCCTATCTGATCTGCAATCAGACCCCACCCACCGACGACACCCCAAGCCTGATGAGCTTTGAAGAGGTGGAAACCCTCTTCCATGAGTTCGGCCATGGTTTGCAGCACATGCTCACCACCGTGGATTACCCCCAGGCCGCAGGCATCAACAACGTGGAGTGGGATGCGGTGGAGTTACCGTCCCAGTTCATGGAGAACTGGTGCCTCGACCGCTCCACATTGATGGGAATGGCACGGCACTGGCAGACCGGAGAGCCACTGCCGGAGAGTGATTTCCGCAAGCTGCAGCAGGCCCGCACCTTCATGGCCGGCTGCGCCACTCTGCGTCAAGTGCACTTTGCCCTTACGGATCTGCGCCTCCACAGCCAGTGGTCTGAGGCGCTGGGCATCACTCCAGACGAATTACGCCGTGAGCTGGCTCCAGCCACGACAGTGATCGCTCCGATTCCAGAAGACCGTTTTCTCTGCGCCTTCGGCCACATCTTTGCGGGTGGATACTCCGCCGGGTACTACTCCTACAAATGGGCTGAAGTGCTGAGTGCTGATGCCTTCGCAGCCTTTGAAGAACAGGGTCTGGATCAGGAAGACCAAGTGCAGGCCACCGGTCAGCGGTTCCGCGACACCGTGCTCAGCATGGGAGGGAGCCAATCGCCCGCCCAGGTGTATGAAGCGTTCAGGGGCCGTCAGGCCACAACGGACGCCCTGATTCGCCATTCCGGCCTGGTGACGGCAGCCGCCTAAATCCAGGTCAAGCCTCGATCGTCTGCACCACCTGGGCAAGCGCCCGTGGGTGACGCATCAGCTGCCGATGCGTGATCACAGGAACCTCTTCAACCGTTCCCAACGGCAACACGGCTTGCCAACCGGGCACCACGGTGAGATCCCAGCGACAGAACAAGCTCTTGCACTCCACCCTCTGCAAGCAGGACACATCGCCATTCAGGCGATCAAGCAACGCACTGCCTCGCTTCATATCGGCAATGCCAGCGAACGCCCAATGGGGCACCCACTGGGCCGTGATCGTTCCCCTCTGAGGACTTCCCACACTGATGAAGCGGTGGCAACGACTTGCACCTCGCCAGTCCTGCAGCCAAAGGCGACTGATCACCCCTCCCATCGAAAAACCCAGGATGTCGATTTCGTCCTGCCCCCAGCGGCTCTGGATCTCCCGGTCCAGCAGTCCTGCCAACTCCTGCAAAGGAACAGCTCCCCAGCGATGGGGCAGGTGAGGCGCCAAAACAGGCCGATTCTGTTGCTCAAGCTTCTGGATCAGACGCCGAAACAAACGCGGCGTGTCCCAAAGACCATGGACCAACACCAGAGGTCTGAGCGAACTCAAAGCAGCCAATGCCGGTGACGTTCCACGGCAACCGTGCCATCGAAACCGGGGATTGGAGCACTGCATTTGCGCAACAACACTCTCATTCCGATCCGTCCATAGAGCGTTTCCAGCAGATCAAAGATCCGTTCGCTGAAATGCTCGATGGTCTGACATTCCAACGTGGATACCAAACACTGGATGGCCTGAACGGCCTTGCTGTAATCCGCAGTCGCGCTCAGATCATCCGCGCGGGCAGCGTCGCTGAGATCCACTTGCAAGCTCAAATCCATGGAGAACCACTGGCCATGGCGACGCTCATGGTCCAACACACCCACGTGGGCCCACACCCTGAGGTTGGTGATGTGGATGGCATCCCCTGGCGCTGTTCGGTCTGATGTAGCGATCACAACGGCAGATCCCGATGGGTGAACTGACGCGTTCCACTGGCGAAGTCAGCAGCCACATGCCCCTCCCCACGCAGGCAATAGCGGTAAGTCACCAGCCCTTCCAAGCCCACCGGCCCCCTTGGGGGAAGGGTTTGGGTACTGATCCCCACCTCGGCACCGAAGCCGTACCGGAATCCGTCGGCAAAGCGCGTTGAGCAGTTGTGATACACACCAGCACTGTCGACAGCGCGCATGAAGCGTTCCGCTGTGGCGGTGTTGGTGGTGGCAATCGCCTCGGTATGGCGCGAGCTGTAACGGCGGATGTGATCCAGTGCGGCGTCAAGATCCGGCACCACCCGCACCGCCAGGATCAGATCGAGATATTCGGTGCTCCAGTCGGCATCGGTAGCCGCGTGGGGCACCCCAAATCCACAGCTGGCAGGATCACCCCTCAGCTCCACACCCACAGAGCCAAAGGCAGTCACGGCATCCGCAAGGAAGCGGTCGGCGAT
This sequence comes from Synechococcus sp. HW_metabat.54, assembly GCA_018623675.1. Taxonomy (GTDB): domain Bacteria; phylum Cyanobacteriota; class Cyanobacteriia; order PCC-6307; family Cyanobiaceae; genus Synechococcus_C. Next base: position 15,872 of record JAAZVJ010000001.1, read on the forward strand.
CGCCTCGTGTACCAAGAGGGTTTCGATCGCATTGCAGGCCGCCGGGTACTGGGTTTTGCTGTCGATCGCGATGCGGAGCGCTTCGGCCAGATCCGCTTCGGCATCAATGAAAAGATGGCAAACCCCATCGGCGTGGCCGAGGACAGGGATGCGGGTGTTGTCTTGAATGAACCGCACCAGTTCATTGCTGCCCCTGGGGATGATCAAATCCACCAGACCATCCAGGCGCAACAGGGCCAGGCTTTCCTGACGCGTCGTGAGCAGAGCCAACGCATCAGCGCTGACCACCGACTGCATGAGCCCCTGCTTCAGGGCCGCCATCACCGCCTGATTCGTGCGGTTTGCCTCGCTGCCTCCTTTGAGGATGGCGCCATTGCCAGAGCGAATGGCCAGTGATGCGATTTGAATCACCGCATCCGGACGGGCTTCAAAGATCACGCCCAACACCCCCAACGGCACAGTGATCCGCTCCAGCACAAGACCTGGATTGAGCTCACGATGCAGCTGACGAGCGCCTAGGGGATCCTTGAGGGCTGCGACCTGACGGACCCCTTCGATCGCACCAGCCAGTTTGCTGGCATCAAGCTTCAACCGGGCCACCAAGGCTGGAGCCAGGCCTTCTGCTGAAGCCTGCTCAAGATCAGCCGCATTGGCCGCAATGATCTGATCGGCGTGGTGCTCCAAAGCAACAGCCATGGCAGCAAGGGCGTCCTGACGCTGCTGATCAGAGGTCTGACCCAGATCAATCGCTGCACGCCGCACGCCTGTCGCCAGATGCAGCAGCTCAGCGGAGGGTTCGGGCACAGCCTGGCTGGTCATGATCGCGGGCAGATCTGCCCTGCATCATCCCGTTTCATGGGGCAAACGATCCAGAGCCAATCGATCCAGGGCTAGGCGGGCAGCACCAAGACGACCCGCTCCATTCCCGAGAGCACAAGGCTGAATCTCCAACCCTTCTCGACTCACGGCCTGAACCCGCATCTCCACTTCACGACGAACGGCGGGAAGGAAGTAAGGCGCCGCTGCAGAAAGACCACCACCCAACAACACCTTTTGGGGAGTGAAGACGTACACGAGAGAGCTAATCCCCACACCCAGCGTGCGGCCGTAGCGCTCCCAAACCGCCAAGGCTTCAGGCTCACCAGCAGCAGCACGTTGGGATAACTCAGTGGGTTCGCCGTCCCATAGCCTCCGCAGCGCAGCGATACTCGCGAACTGCTCCAGGCTGCCGCGGTTGCCACTGTTGCAGTGAGGTCCCTCAGGATCAATGCTGATCAGCCCAGGCTCCGCAGCAGCTCCGTTGTGACCGGTGAACAGGGTCCCTGAGAGCATCACCCCACCACCCACGCCGGTGCCCAAGGTGAGCAGCACCACATCGGTGCAACCTCGGGCTGCTCCTTTCCAAGCCTCACCCACCAGGGCACAGTTGCCATCATTTGCCAGCGTGACGCGCCGCTTCAATCGGGGCTCGAGCCAATCGGCGAGGGGCACCTCCTCCCACCCCGGGAGATTGATGCAGACCCGGGCCACGCGAGCAGCAGCATCCATCGGACCGGGCAAGCCGATCCCGACCCGAGAGGCCAGGTGATCGGGATCCAGTCGGTCAACGGCCTCGCAGATCGCCATGCACACAGCACCGGGCACTGCCGGTTGAGGGGTAGGGATGCGTTCTTGCTGAAGGCGTTCACCCTCAGCGTTGAAGCGGGCCAACTTGATGGCGGTGCCGCCGAGATCAACACCGATGACCTGACGAGATTGAGCCTCTCCGCAGCGCATGGTCAGAACCGGAAGAACACCTGGAACTGGCTTTGCCAGGTGCCTTGATTGTCAACCGAGCCGTTCAGGCTGAGGTTGGGATTGATCTGATAAGACAAGGTTCCTTGTGGGGGGATGTCGTTGCGGTTCGGCGCAGCGATCACCGAAAAATTGAACCGTTCACTGAGATCGAGCCCCAGCTCCGTCACCACTGCCAGCTGGGGAGGCACCCGACCCGACACCCGTTCCTGTGAGTCTTTGATTTCAGGACTGACGTAAGTCGGATAAAGGGCGAACTGGAGTCGTTCACTCAAGGTGTCGGTGAGTGTGCCGATCACCGGTGTCAGCAGCGACTGCCCCAACACGGCCGCCAGAGCTGCACCACCACCGGCGCTGGACAGGCCTGCCAACGAGTTGCCACCAATCAAACCCAAAAGCTGGGCCTCCGGCATCGGTGGTGAACTACGCAAAGTGAAGCTGTCCGCCAACCGATTCGCCGGCCCACTGGCCTCCACCATCACTTTCACCAGCCGCAACTGACCGCCAGCCGCCAGCGTTCCGCTGCCATTGGTCTCAAACACGTTGGTGGACAACGTGTTGTTTCCAGTACCCAGACTGACGCTGTCAGACACCCTGCTGACCAAGGCCACATCCACATAGGGGATCAACCCCATGGACGGCGTGAACACAGCCACGTTGGGCAGCCGGCGATCCAACCGAAAGCTGGTGGTGAAGAAGGAAAGCCTGCCGGTGAGCAGCTGCACCACTCCCTGCAGGCGCAGGCTGGGATCCAGAGCTCCGTTCAAGGTGACGCGGCCCTTGGTCGTGAAGGCCGCCAAAGGGCCCATGGAGACAGCGAGCTTGGGGCCCAAAGTGACCCGCAGATTGTTGAACCCCAACCCCGGCAGCTTCGGCATGGCCGCTTTCAGTTTGCGGCTGGCATCTGCCTCCACATCCGGCCCCAACAACACCAGAGGCTCTTGAAAATCCCACTTCTCTTCAAGAAGCGTGTTGATCGACACCGGGGTCTCTCCAGCAGGAGAGTCGCCTGTTGTCGCAGCGTCTGTCTGGTTCGACTTGGATCGTCGTCGGGCAAAGAGTGACGGCGCCGGGCGAATCGTGCCGTGACTGATTTCAAGATCCCCAGACACCATCGGGCTGACCAAGGCACCGGAGATCCCGATTTCAGCGGAGACATCAACCTTGGCGATCGGAAGGTCAAGTCGGCTCTGCTGCAGCGACAACTTCAGCGGTTTCGCTTCCTGCGATGGACTGAAGAGTCCCAGTCCTCCCTGCCCCAGAAGCCGACCGCGCTGCCCAACCCGAGCTTGAAGAGACTGCACCTCCAGGCGGTTGAAATCAAACACCACTGAGGTGTTCAGCTCACGAATCTGCTGACCCTGAAGCTCAAAGCTCCCCTTGTCCACAACGAGAAAGCCATTGGCCTGAGGGGCTTGGAGCGTTCCGCTCAGGATGAGACGTAAACGGCCGTCTCCATCCCTCCAAACCAATCGGTCATCGGTGAAACCGGTCAGGAAACGCAAGCCATCACCCCGAGTCAGTACCCGAACATCCAGCGGACCTGCAGGGTCCAGCGGCACCTGCCCAGTCACCACGACGGGCTCCGTTGCCGCCTCATCTTTCAAAGCAAGATCCAGCAGCAGCCCTTGCTCGCTCAGGCTGATCTGTCCCTTTGTCAAGGTGAGGCGATGCTCACCGATACGAGCACCTTCCAACACCAACTCCGTTGTGAGTTCGGGAACTCTTTTCCCGAGCCGATAGGTGCCCTGGAGACCAACGGCACCCAGCAACGCTGGAGGGACCGGTGCCACCAAGGCCAGCAAGGTGAACGGCAGATGTTGAAGGGAGAACTCCCCTTGTCCCGACTGCAAGGGGCCGCTGAGGGTGGCCACGAACGGTTCGATCTGGAGTGCGTGATCGACGTCATCGCCTTCGACCCAGAGATGGCCGCTGGCCTTGAGTTCAAGATTGAGGTCACCCAGTGATGGGCCACTGACCGTGACCTGAGCATCCATTTGCCCACGCAGATCGTCGGGATGGAAGCGCTCGGATCGCCGCTTTGCGTCATCCCGCTGCTCTTGCTCGTTCAGCACCCGATTGAGGGCCTTCAACTGACCCTCGAGAGATCCTCCGAAGGTCTGCACCAGCAGTGTGCCCAAGTCGGACGCATCGCCATCCGCCTCCACCCGGGGCTGATTGAGGGCAGCGAGCCGCTGCACACCACGGGTCAACCAGCGAGCTGTCAGCCCCCTGGCATCAAGATCCGCCTTCAAACCAGCTCCGAGGCGTCCTTTGGCCTCCAGCAACATCTGGCCACCATCGGGTGGCAACACTTCTCCAGTCAGCTGATAAAACCGATCGCGGTAGGTGCCCTTCAGACGTGCCTGACGCACCTGCACCCCCAGCAAACCTGGCTGATCCAGCACGAACGTGCCGGCCATGGCCAGGGGTTGCAAGCCCAAGGTGCCTTGTCCGGACAGATCTCCGTACAGCCCTTCCCAGCGACCCTTCGGTGTGAGCGCCAGCTCCAGGCCATCCAGGGGCAAGCGCTCGGCTCGCCAGCTGTAGGAGGCGGGAGTCCCCTCCAGCACCAACTCCCCGTTTTGACGTTGCAGGGTCACCTTGGTCGGCAACCAATCCCCCCCCAGATCAGCGCGTAATGACCCGCCAATCAGGCCATTCACCGGCGCCATCCGCAGTTGACTGATCCCTGAGGGCTGACCTTGAAAACGCCCCCACCAGGTTTCCGCCAAGCGCAACGTGCCGGCCTGAGGATTCACAAGCCGCAGATCCAGATCGGGACGCACTGCCTTTAAAGGCCCCTGCACGGTCCCTGAGGCCGAGAGGTAACCATCCATGGGCGTGCCGACCAGGGGGCCAAGCCGTGCCAGGGGAAAATCCTGCAGCTGCAGGGCCCCCTTCAGGGCACCAATCTCAGCGCCAGTGCCACGCCAACGCACCGGCAACACGGCACGGGCTTGAAGTGTGTCGCTCTGAAACCGGTCAAGACGGGCCACCCCCTCGGCAGCATCCCAACTCGCCTGCAACGACCAATCGCGCAGCAATGGATTCAGCCGCTGGGTGAGCTGGAGCTGAAACCTTGGGCTGTTGGTCGCGCCGCTGAAACTGAAAGACCCCATCACTGGGGTGTTTTGACCCAAAAGCTCAGGCGCAAGTGAGATGCCCTTCCATCCACTCCCCGCCAGTTCAAGATGCTGGCTCTGGATCCCAAGTTGTGGGAACACAGCACCACGCGCCCTGAGCCCTAAGCCTTGCCCGTCTAAATCCAAACGATCGAGGTGGACCCGCATCGGTTGCTGGCCACGCCAATCGCCACTGAGTTGGAGCTGGAGACTGAGCGGTGGCTGCGTCGCCAACGTCTCCGGCAAACGCCAACGGCCCAAGATTCGCAAGCGCGGTTGTCGCCAAGCGCCCTCCAGAACAGCTCTGAGCTGGCGATCTTCTCCAGGCTGATGAAGTTTCAGGCGCAGATTAAAAGCGCGATTGAGCGCCACATCGCCTTGAAGTTGTGCCTGATAGGAGCCCCACGTCCAACGACTCGTCGGGATGCGTAAACGATCGCCCTTACAGCTGACCTGCAATTGAGGGCTTCGTACAGGAGCATCCAAGCCTGAGCCCGTGAGGGCAAAGCCCACCAGCGACATTCCCCCCTGACAACGAGCCCTATCTCCATCCCAAGCCAAGCGAAGATTGCCGCCAACTTGACCTTCAAGGCTGACTGGTTCAGAGGCGGGGATTAAGCCCTTGAGGTTGCGAAGACGCAGTTTTTCAACGCGTGCTTGCAGGTCAAGCTGGGGCTCACGCCAGTCACCTTTCAGTCGAAGAGCAACGTTTCCCTGCTCTGGGAGCGCCAATTTGAGAGCCGCAGTGCCCCGTGATTGATCCAACTGCAGCGCTGCACGCCCTGCCAACTGCACATCCAACCCTGCCGGGATGATCCGCACGCGTGCGGGATCCTGCAAACGAATCGCGAGGTCGAGCCTGGGCAGTGAGCCTTTCCCTGCCGGCCCTGGTACCCAGTAAGCCCCCTCGGCGTTACGACGCAGATTGAGCTGAACTCCCCGTAACCGCACCACGGCCACGGGCTTCAGGCGCCAGAGGCTGGCCAAGGGGTCGAGGCCAATGTGGATGCTTCTCACAGAAGCGGTGGAGCCATCGCGGGGCCCTGGTCCAACCGACGAAGGGCCAAGGGCTAGGCCCGTTGGTCGCAAACCTTGATAAGCACCGATGGTCAGGGGGTGTCCGAGTGGTGTCGAAAGCTGCTGCTCAAGCTCTGGGCGGAGATCGTCCACCACGGCGCCGACAAAGCGATCAAGAGCGATCCACCCAGTGACAGCGAGCACTCCCAGGGCAATTCCTCCCCCCAAAAAGCGCCTGGGGAGGGTCTTCATTGGTGACCCACTGCCCATTGGCTGCGTCAGTCATGGCTGCGGTGCGCGCAATATAAGGAGCACTTCCGATGATCACCAGCCCATGAACCTCCCTCAGCTGATTCAAAGCTCCACGGGATGGCTGGCCTGGGGAGGACTTGCCTTCGGTGTTTTGACGGCAGTTGCCTTCCTCGCCAAATGGGGGTTGCGCTTTCGTCTGGTGGGGGTCACCAGCTTCACGCTCTTGTTGGCGGTGAGCAGCTGGGCCTTCACCGTGAGCTACACCCCTCCGGTGGTGATTGAGGGGGCGTTGAGAGCCCCCGTGGTGTTTGACAACGGCAACGACCTGGTGGTGGCCCAGGCCCCGGATGACATCGAAACCAGCGCCGTAGAACCGACCTTGGCCCAATTGGCGGGCAACCTTCGCCCCGGTGGCCGCAGCAGCGACGTCGTGGTGATCCGTCTGCGGCAACTGAAAGCGGTCGGTGAAGGCATCAGCGAACCCGTTGTTCTCGGCCAAACGGAAGTTCGTAACGCCATCAAACCGGTGCCTCCCCAAGGATGAGTCGCGTCAGCCCCCTGAACACTCTTCCCCAGAGTTTCAGGCATGAACAGAAGGAGCTGGAGGCTGCTGAGATCGGGACCTGGGGTCAACTCCAAGATCTCGACGACCTTCAACTCAGCAAGCTGTGCCGCAGCGGCAGAGCCAGTGCGCGCAATCTCAAACGCTTGCGGGGGATGGCCGATCTGGTGTGCAACCTGGATCTCGCACCATCTGATGCAGCACTGCTGATGCATGCGGGCATTGCCACGGTGGCAGCACTGGCCTCCGCCTCGCCCCAAGACGTGGTGACACGAACCGGACGCCTGGAACGCCAGCTGCGTAGCGGCCGTCCACCTGTGGTGGATCTGGTTGTGGCCCGTCGCTGGATCCAATCGGCGCAGGCATGGCAGACCAGGAACTGACCCAGCAACCCGCCAGATCCCATCGCGACCGTCTCAAATGAGAGGAGTTCTTTGAGGGAGATCAATGCGCCACCTGGCTTTTCTCCTATCCCTCTTGAGTCTCGCGGCTTCCACGCCCGCCTCGCTTGCCCAGTCGTCGTTGCTGGAGAGTGTCAAGCGCAACCCCAACGAAGCCCGCGCCCTGTGTGGCAGGTTCCGCACGTTGAACCAGCAAGGCATTTCCGCCACATCCGACCCCGCCATCTCCACCCTGGCCCGTGAACGGGGGCTGACCCCAGGGGATGCCGAAATTCTGGCGGTCTACGTGATCGGTCTTCACTGCTCGGATGTGTCCTGAGACATCCGAACACACCATCGTCTCTCCCAAAGAGAAGGTCATTGATCTGAGCTTTCGGTGCCCCGACGGGGCCACCTTGATGGCCAGAGTTTGGAAGCCAACAGAGGGTTCAGGTCCGTGGCCGACCTTGCTGATGAGGCAGCCCTATGGAAGGGCCATTGCCTCCACGGTCACCTACGCCCATCCCCGCTGGTGGGCAGACCAGGGGTTTTTGGTGATCATCCAAGACGTGCGCGGCCAGGGAGAGTCCACGGGAGTCTTCTCAGGTTTTGCGCAGGAGGCATCCGATACAGCTGCCACGCTGACCTGGGTGCGCGGCCTACCCGAATGCAGTGGCCGGATCGGCCTCTATGGCTTCTCCTATCAAGGATTCACTCAGCTGGTGGCCGACGGAGAGACACCTCCCCCCGACTGCCTGGCGCCAGCGATGACAGGACTGGATGAGCGCGAGCACTGGAGTTGTGAAGGCGGGGCCCACTGGTGGCACCTTGGCTTGGGCTGGGGCCTGCAACTCGCGGCCCTGCAAGCCCAGCGCAGAAACGATGGTCAGGCCTGGAGCGAGATCCGCCGCTGCCTGGAGGAGAACCGCCACTGCCGCGATGGGCTGGAGCTGCTGCGCAAACATGACCCCAAGGGCATGGCTCGGCGTTGGCTTGAAACGTCTCCACAAGAGGATCAAGCTTGGATTTGCCATCGACCGTCGGCCCGATGGCTGAGGCAGCCGATGTTGCTGATTGGCGGCTGGTGGGACCCTCACTTACGCGGAGTGCTTGATCTTTTTGAACGCAGCCTGAAGGCAGGCGGAACCCCGGAACTGCACATCGGTCCGGCGACCCATCTGCAGTGGTGGCCTGAAGCCCAGGCATTGCATCTCGACTTTTTCCGTCGCCATCTGATGGATGACGCGTCTTCTTCAGGGGAGGGCACACTGCAACCGAACAGGAAACCCAGCCCGATCAACCTGTGGGACCAGCGCGAAAACCATTGGCACACCTACCCAGACACGATTGAAAGCAAGAGTGCATGGCGTCTGATGGGCACTGCCCTGGCATGCCATGACCCCAGCGAGGGAGTCTTGATGCCACTGGAGCCCGAAGAGGACAGAATTTCTGCAGGCGATGCCAGCGCATCAACCAAGGGCCACGTTGTGATCGTGCATGATCCCTGGCGTCCCGTGCCTGCCGTGGGCGGCCATCTCAGCCCCACCCCCGGCGCCGTTGACCGTGCCTCAGTCGATCTGCGCACGGATGTGGCCACCTTCACTTCAGCACCACTGAAGAGCGATTTTCAGCTGCATGGCCGTCCAGTGCTCCAGCTGCAGGCCAAGGCTGATCAAGCGGGCTTCGACCTCTGTGCAGCACTTTCGGTGTGTCCGGAAGGATCTGGCGAAGTTCAACAACTGAGCACTGGCGTTTGTCGCGTGATTGGCGAGCAAGCCTCGACGATGCAGACCTATCGCGTCGAACTGCAGGCAGTCGAAGCCCGCCTCAAGACTGGTGATCGTTTACGTGTTTCGATTGCGGGTGCCTGTTGGCCAGCGATTGCCATCAACCCTGGTCACAACGAAGCCCCTTGCAGCGCTCCAAACAGCGACTGCCGCGTGATCAGCATCAACCTCGACTCAGAGCGATCGACATTGCACCTGGAACCCCTGCTGCAAACACCACGCATCAGTGCTTTGTGAGGGAGAGGCTCAACACGCTCGAACGCAATTCTTCATCCAATCTGGGCGGATCAAGCCAACAACTGGTCGTGATGGACAGCGGGAACTCGGGATTTTGCGCTTAAGCTCCCCGCCAACACTGCCTTTCGGTCATGGTTGCTGCGGTCCTCGACTGGATGATTGAGGATGGTCGCCGTCTGGCCGAGTGCCGTCACGACCACCCCTTTGCCGTTCTTGGTCCCCAGCCCGTCGATGGTGGCTGGACAGTTCGGGCCTGGATGCCTGAGGCCGACCGGGTCGACCTGGTGGTCAACGGCGAGGTGATCAGCACCAGCACCCCCAACCACCCCTGGGTGTTTGAAGCAGAGCTGACGCAAGACCCAGGCCAGGCCTATCGCCTGCAGGTCAGCCGCGGGGGCATCAACCACGAGCAGAACGATCCCTGGGCCTTCCGCGATGAATGGATGGGCGAGATGGATCGCCATCTGTTCGCCCAGGGCAACCACCACCACATCTGGCGCAAGATGGGCGCCCACCTCACCACCATCGCCGGTGTGGAAGGTGTGATGTTCTGCCTTTGGGCTCCCCACGCTCGCAGTGTGAGCGTGATCGGCGACCTCAACTCATGGGATGGCCGCCATCACCCCATGCAGCAACGCTCGGGCGGCATCTGGGAACTCTTCATTCCTGGCCTGAGCGAGGGATCGCTCTACAAATACGAAATCCGCACCCAGGAAGGTCACTGCTATCAGAAGGCCGATCCCTACGGCTTCCGCCACGAAGTTCGTCCTGACACCAGCTCATTGGTGGCCCGACTCGACAACTTCAGCTGGAGCGATAGCTCCTGGATGCAGGCGCGCGACAGCCGCAATGCACTCGATCAGCCCATCTCCGTGTATGAGATGCACCTCGGCAGCTGGATCCATGCCGCTGCCGACCAACCCTTCATCGAAGCCGACGGCACCCCACGCCCCCCCGTGCCTGCAGCTGATCTGAAACCGGGAGCCCGTCTGCTCACCTACAGCGAACTGGCGGACCGGGTGATCCCCTACGTGAAAGCACGGGGGTTCACCCATATCGAGCTGATGCCGATTACAGAGCATCCGTTTGATGGATCTTGGGGTTACCAAGTGACGGGTTGGTATGCCCCCACCAGCCGCTTTGGGACCCCGGATGAATTCCGCGCCTTTGTGGATCGCTGCCATGCCGAGGGAATCGGCGTGATCATCGACTGGGTTCCTGGCCATTTCCCCAAAGACAGCCATGGCCTGGCCTATTTCGATGGCACCCACCTTTATGAGCATGCCGACCCGCGCATCGGCGAGCACAAGGAATGGGGAACGCTGATCTTCAACTACAGCCGCAACGAAGTGCGCAACTTCCTTGTGGCAAACCTGGTGTTCTGGTTTGAGCAGTTCCACATCGATGGTATCCGCGTGGATGCGGTGGCCTCGATGCTCTACCGCGACTACCTGCGGCCCGATGGTGAATGGCTCCCGAACGAACATGGCGGTCGGGAGAACACCGAAGCGGTGCGATTCCTCCAGCAGGCCAACCATGTGCTGTTCGAGCACTTCCCCGGCGCTCTCTCGATCGCGGAGGAATCCACTACATGGCCCATGGTGACCCAGCCCACTGATATCGGAGGGCTCGGATTCAACCTCAAATGGAACATGGGCTGGATGCACGACATGCTCGATTACTTCGAGCTTGATCCCTGGTTCCGCCAGTTCCACCAGAACAACATCACGTTCTCGATTTGGTACACGTACACCGAGAACTTCATGTTGGCGTTGAGCCACGACGAAGTGGTGCATGGCAAGAGCCATCTCCTGCACAAGATGCCTGGGGATGACTGGCAGAAGTACGCCAACACCAGGGCACTACTGGCCTACATGTGGACTCACCCAGGCAAGAAGACCATCTTCATGGGCATGGAGTTTGGCCAACGCGCCGAATGGAACGTGTGGGGCGATCTGCAATGGGACCTCCTGCAATACGAACCTCATCAAGGGGTTCAACGGCTCGTCGACGACCTCAACGTTCTCTACAAAGCCGAGCCGGCGCTGTGGCGTGATGACTTCGACCAGTACGGCTTCCAATGGATTGATTGCAACGACAATCGCCACTCCGTGATCAGTTTCATGCGCCGTGAAAGCGCAGGTGGCAGTTGGCTGGTGGTCGTCGCCAACTTCACACCCCAGAGCCATTCCCATTACCGAGTCGGCGTGCCCCTGGCTGGCTTCTACGAGGAGATCTTCAACACGGATGCTGCCTGCTACGGCGGTAGCAACCTCGGAAACATGGGTGGCAAGCCCACCGACGAATGGGGAATCCATGGCTACGACAACTCCCTCGATCTCTGCCTGCCCCCTTTAAGCGTGATGGTTTTTAAATACGACCCGAAGCGCAGCCTTCAAGTCGAGGGTGCTGAGAGCACCGGTTCAGACCAAGCCTTGTGACGAACCCGTTGCCTTCAGGGGCAGAGCGCACTAAAAACCCTGACCCCTCAGTTAGGTTGCCGGCTTGATCTCCACCTGCTAATGAGCGACTCCCTGCCCCTGCTGCTGCGTGCTGCCCGCGGAGAGGCTGTCGAGCGTCCTCCGGTGTGGATGATGCGCCAAGCCGGGCGCTACATGAAGATCTACCGCGACCTTCGCGACAAGTACCCCAGCTTTCGTGAGCGCTCGGAGAACCCAGATCTCTCTTATGAGATCTCGATGCAGCCTTTCAACGCCTTCAAGCCCGATGGCGTGATTCTGTTCTCCGACATCCTCACCCCGCTGCCGGGAATGGGAATCGATTTCGACATCATCGAGAGCAAGGGCCCCCAAATCGGCGATCCGATTCGGAGCATGGCGCAAGTGGATGCCCTGCGCCCTCTGAACCCGGCCGAATCCATGCCCTTCGTGGGTGAAGTGCTGGGTCGCCTGCGTCAAAGCGTTGGCAATGAAGCCGCGGTGCTCGGTTTCGTGGGTGCCCCTTGGACCCTGGCCGCTTATGTGGTGGAAGGCAAGAGCAGCAAGAACTATGCGGTGATCAAGGCCATGGCCTTCCGCGAGCCTGAAATCCTGCACAAACTGCTGGATCACTTCGCAGAGTCGATTGCCAACTACCTGCGTTATCA
>JAAZVJ010000229.1 GCA_018623675.1 Synechococcus sp. HW_metabat.54
AGAAAAAACCGGGCCTAAGGCGTGAACCAGCCTTCAGGCTTCCGGTTCTCTTAAGGATCGGGCCAGCGGCCGGAGGCGTAGCGATTCCACTGCAAGGCGGCCTCCGATACGGCCTGATCACTACTGATCTGGCCAAGCATGGCGCGCTGCAACTGGGTGTAGATGATCGTCTGCAGACGTTTCACTCCCGGGGTGGAGGGCACCAAAACCCGGGCTGTTTCAAGCGTTGCTGCCGACAGCAAGCGCGCCTCTTTGACCTGTTGGGCTTGAACCGAAGCAGGCTGTTCAGCCTCTAATTCGGCACGCACCAGCGCCAAAGCCTCCAAAGAGGAGGGCAACACACGGGCCTCACGGGCAAAGCGCGCCTGATTAGGGCCATTGGTCAAGAACAACGCCAGGCCGAGAGCCTCCTGAGGGCGCCGACTTTGCCGGGGAACGGCCAAGGTCATCAGCGCCACATTGGCGGTGCCATCAGCCCCGGCCAAGGGGGGATGGGCCTGGGTGACCGCCGCCACTCGCGGCGCATTGGTCTGGATGGTACGCAAAAACTCCGGGCCTTTCGCCAGCAGCGCCAATTCACCGCTTTGGTAGAGCTCAACCGCTCGGCTCTGCCCCTGGCTGATCACCTCCCGAGGCAGCAAACCCTGGCGGTAGAGATCCACCCAAAACGCAAACGCACGGCGCCCCGCTGGCGTATCAAACCCAGCCCTTTGGCGCTCATCGAGAAGGGTCACCCCCATCTGCACAAGCGATTCCAGCAGTTCCGCCGAATCGTCCGGCACCACCGTGACAAACAGGGCATAGCGACCCGTACGTTCACGAACAGCGCGAGCAAAGGCAGGAACATCCCGCCACCGTCGGGGCGGCTGCTTCAAGCCCGCCTGCTGGATCAGCTGCTGATTCACCAGGCTTAAACGCACGGTGAGATACCAAGGCACCGCAATCTGTCCCGCCCGGGGATCCCGGGAGGCTTGCCAAACCGATGGCAAATAGCGTTGTGCTGCCCCATCGGGGAGCAACGCAGTGAGGTCAGTGAGCCCCCCCTTGCTGGCGAGGTTGGCAGCAAAAGGTGGATTGAGATTGACCAAATCCGGTGCCGTGCGAGCAAACACCGCCGCCAGAAGCTTGCGCTCCACAGAGCCCCAGGGCAGATCCGTCCAACGCACGACCGCACGGGGATGATCACGCTCCCAAGAGCTGATCACCTCACTTATATAAGTATTGAATTTGGGAGCCAGCTGCAGCGTCCAAAGTTGCAAGGGCTGATCAGCGCGAGGCTGAGGACGACACCCCACCGCCACGAGCGTCGATCCCACCAACACCACAACAGCCAGTGCTCTCCTGATTCGGTCTCGGCGTTGCATCGTGATCAACTGGTGCTCCGGCGGCGCCAAAGCAGAAGTTGCCAAGAGGCGATGAACGGTGCCACTAAACCGGTGATCAACGCCTGAGCAAGGCACAGGTGCCAGGCCCAATGCTGAAGCAAGGGCGTATCCAGTCCTTGCACCAAACGCAGCTGCAGCCAAAAGCTGAGCCCCACCACCATCGCCCCCATCCAAGCGAGCAAACCCAGGTTGAGACTGCGATAAATGGGCTGGCCCCTGCGGCCTACACGTCCAAACCACCAGCCCAGCACCATCAAGGCCGGAAGCTGCGTCAATCCCCCACCCCCCAGACCATCAAGAACCAATGCCATAGCAGCACCAGCCATGGCTCCAGACACAGGGCCATCCACCAAGGCCCAGGGCAACAACCACAGCACGGCCCAACTGGGAGCAATCCCAGACAGCGTCAACCAGGAAGGTTGAGCGAGCGTGACGATTGGCACCACCAACGCCGATGCCACGCAGAGGGGCTGGGCATGCAGACGAGCCATCAGCGGATCTGCACCTGCACCCAGTCCACCGCTTCCGGGGATGCGATCAGTTGCACCACACCTTGCGGGGCGGGAACGGCACGGCTGTTCAGAGACTGGAGGACGGCCACCGGCAGATTGGGGGGAAGCAACGTGCTGGCCGGCGACGTGCTCACCAGGTCTCCCGGATGGGCCTTGATGTCCTTATCGATAAAACGCAGCTGCGGCCGAGCCGTGCCAACACCCACCAACAACGCATGCTGACGGGTGCGTGGCACCCAAACACCGATCTGACTTCCGGGAGCCGTGAGCAATCGCACTCGGGCGGTGGTGGGCGTCACACTCAGCACTCGGCCAAGCAATCCGCCAGGTCCGATCACCGCATCCCCGGACGCAATCCCTGACGACGCGCCCTTGCTCAATTCAAGTTGCTGCCACCAAGCGGCGGCATTGCGTGAAATCACCGCAGCGGGAATCAACCCCTTGGCAGCATCGCGCTTGAGATCAAGCAACTTGCGCAGACGGGCATTGTCTTGGCGGAGCAACTCAAGCTGAGCTTTCTGTTCCAGCGACCCAGCCGACTGAACCCACTCTTTTTGAGCAGAGCCCGGCCAAAAAGGCCGACTGATCAAGGCGTAGGCCTCCATAAAGCCGGCCCCTTTGCTCCATCGCACCAAGGCCAGCACCCCCAGCAAACCCAGCCACGGCCACAACCGTCGGCCCCCTCGCCAACGAGCACCAGCTGGCCACTGGGAGGAGCTCATCGGATCAGGCCGTCACGGTGTTGCGCACGTATTCAGGGGTATCGAGCACACGGTGCAACCGCTTGTAGTCCTCGAGCACTTGGCCACAGCCGTTGACCACACACAGCAGAGGGTCTTCTGCAATGTGGGTGAAGATGCCGGTCTCGTGGCTGATCAGATCGCTGATGCC
>JAAZVJ010000230.1 GCA_018623675.1 Synechococcus sp. HW_metabat.54
CCAATGTCATGTTCAACAGCATGAATCAGGGTCTCTAACGCGCAGCTGTCGCCGATTTCCGCAAGTGCTTTCACTGCCCAGGCTCTCGCTCCGTAATTCTGGGGGTCGAGATTTTGAAGGATCTCAGGAGCAGCTTTCCTCCCTAGTGCAACTAATCCGCTGACAGCAAGACCGGCTAAAGCCGGATTGTTGTAACCGATCACCTCAAGCAGTTTTGGAATGGCTTTGAGGTTGCGGCAACGTACGAGTGAAGCGGTTGCTGTCATCAGCTGATCACTTGTTGTTGCTTGATCAACAGCACGAAGAGCTTGTGATAGTTGTTCTTCAGAGCTCATAGCAATGCATCCATCGCGGATAGCACGAGGTCGCAGGCTTCCTGTTCAGACACGTTTGCTTCAATGAGCCCTCGTGGATGTTCGGCGAGACCCCGCAAAGCAATCAGTTTGATGCTGTTTTCGACAGCGCTCGTTTGAATCGTTTCAAGGGCTGGAAGCCAGCCAACGGCTCCGATATCAAGAAGAACGCCTCGACGAACTTGTGCTGAGGGGTGTTGAACTAACGCCTGAAAAGCATTGCTCCATCGTGAATGACCTGTGATCTGAAGCAGGGCGCGGTTTGCGGCTGAACAAATCAATGGCTTCTCACTATCGGTGAAAGGTGTGAGCAGCTGGATGACGGCTTCACTCGGTTTTGCAAGTGCCCCCAACGCTTCTATTTGAGCTTCCAGAAGGCGATCGCTGTGGGAGCTTGTATTGCTGAGATCTTTGCAAAGGGGGGCGATTGCCTTGTCGAGTCTTGCTGAAGCTGCTGTGCGTGCGGCCTCCTCACGGATCTGTTGATCCGAATGCGTCAGGCAAGCCACGATTTCTGTTTCTGCCTCAGTGCCGTCGAGATGGGCGAGTGCTCGCAAGACGTTCAAGCTCAGAGCTCGACAATCATCACTTGGAGGGGAGTTTGTCTCGAAGAGCTCTCCAAGAGCAGCTTTCAGGAGAGGTAGTGTGCGCGGATGACGGCTGCGTTCATGGCCCAGCCACCAAGCGGCGTAGTAGCGGTCTGATGCGTCGTCACGCTGCTCCAAGCGTTTGAGCGCTTCTTGCTCGTCAATCGCTTGGCCTTCCCCGGTCGATTCGATCATTTTTGAGACATAAAAAAGGCTCCCTGAAGAGGGAGCCTTAAACCATTCTGCTGTCTGAAATCAGACGAGAGCGTTGATGGCGTAGTCGAGGTAGGTGTTGGCTTCACCAGCGGCGTCACCACTCAGGCCATGGTTGGCTTTGATGTGCTTCAGAGCTTCCACATACCAGGAGGGGGAGAGCTCGAAGGTGCGGTTGATCTCGTCGAGACCAGCCAGCAGGTAGTCATCCATGGGGCCGGTGCCGCCTGCCACGAGGCAGTAGGTGACCATGCGCAGGTAGTAGCCGATGTCGCGGGAGCACTTGGCCTTGCCCTCGGGGCTGGTGGAGTAGTTCGAACCCTGCATCTGGGTGGTGTAGGGGAACTTGCTGTACACAGCTTGTGCAGCACCGTTCACCAGGGTGTCTGCCTTGGCTGTCAGAGCTTTGGCAGCCTCAAGGCTGGCCTTGGCACGGTTGAAACGGCCGAAAGCGCCTTGGATTTCGGTGTTGCCGAGGAAACGGCCCTGAGAGTCGGCTGCTGCGACTGCTTCGGTAAGGGGAGTTTTCATTGGAGTGAAAAAAGGGGTGAACGTTCTGAGCGGAGTCGCGATCAGGCGACGGCAGCAGCAGCGCGATCGAAGTAGGTGCCGATTTCGCTCATCAGCGCGGTGCAATCACCCTGGGTGATGCCGGCCTTGTCGTTGGCGATAGCGATGGCAGCTTCCTTCATCAGGTTCACGCCAGCAGCGACAGAAGTGCCGGGGGTGCCGAGGGCCAAGTAGGTCTCGCGCAGACCGTTCAGGCAGCGGTCTTCCATCACGGAAGCGTCGCCAGTGAAGATCGAGTAGGTGACGTAACGCAGGATGATCTCCATGTCGCGCAGGCAAGCAGCCATGCGGCGGGAGGTGTAAGCGTTGCCGCCGGGGGCGATCAGCGCAGGCTGCTGAGCGAACAGGCCGCGAGCAGCGTTAGCAACGATGGTGGAGGCGTTGCTGGTGATGCGGTTGACGGCGTCCAGACGCTTGTTGCTGTCGGACACCATGGCTGCCAGGGCGTCGATTTCGCTGGCGTTGATGAACTGGCCCCGGGCGTCGGCCTGGGCGACAACCTTGGTGAAGGCGTCGAACATGTTGGTACTCCTGTAGACGAGGTCTGGAGAAATCTTCAGACAGGGATGGGGAGAAAGCCGGGAGGCTTTCGCGTCCCGTCGCTGTGGATTCTCGCGAAGTCAGCCGAAGGTCCCCGAAGGCTGTTCATAATGTTTAACTCCGCTGTTGGGAACAAGGAATTTGACCCTCCCTAGAGGTCGAAAAGCACGTCGTGGATGTAGGCCTCTGTCCACTCAGAGCCGTAAAACCGCGTCAGCATTCCGCGGGCAGGGTCTTTCTCAGAGCGGTAAGCCGTGTAGCGCTTTTGACCAGCTAGCAGCAGCTCCGCTCGTGCGCTGTCAACGGCTTTCGCGTCTTCGACAAGGCTCATGTAGAGGTTGAGATAGTCCTTGAAGGCAGGCCGGATCACGTTCTTAATCAGGTCATCGCCCTCCGCTCCCAGTGGCAGGCGTGTCCAAAGGAAGGCGGGTGAGAAATAGGGTTGCGCCTCCTCTGGGATCGGTCCGCCATCAGGCAGCTCTTGGCGCCACCGTTCGAAAAGCGGCATCAAGCGCTCC
>JAAZVJ010000231.1 GCA_018623675.1 Synechococcus sp. HW_metabat.54
AGCGGGCTGCTGCTCGGCTTCCGCGATCGAGGCCAGCTTGGCCAGGGTGCTGCCGCCATGGGGGGCCACCACGCCGAGAGCTCGGATGCGCTCGGCGATTACATCCAGGGAGTTCCAGAGCTCGGTGTATTGCTCAATGAACATCAGGTGGAGCGTGTTGAACATTGGCCCGGTCACATTCCAGTGGAAACCGTGGGTTTTGCTGTACAGCACAGAGGTGTCAGCGAGGAGGCGAGCGAGACCTGCGGCAATGGCCTCCCGCTGCTCGCTGGGGATGCCGATGTCGATGGCGGCCTTGGTACCGCCAGCGGATGTTGTGGTGGTCATGGGGGTTAACTCTCCAGGCCTTGGATGTAGTCGCGCACCTTGCTGCGCCGCTGGGGTTGCCGCAGTTTCAGGAGCGCCCGGGTTTCGATCTGTCGCACGCGTTCGCGGGACAGCCCCATGCTTTCGCCGATTTCAGCCAGCGTTCGCGGAATGTCGTCTTCCAGGCCAAAGCGGAGGCGGATGACTTCGGCTTCACGGCCGGTGAGTTCTTCCAGGAGGCCTTCGAGGTCACTGTGGAGTGAGTCCTTCGTGAGCTTCTGCTCAGGGGTGGCGTGGCCGTCTTCCAGCAGGTCTCCGAGTTGGGTGTCTTGGTCTTTGCCAACTCGGGTTTCCAACGACACCGACCGCGGCACCCGCATCAGCGTGAGCCGCACGGTTTCTTCACTAATGCCGAGCTCTCGGGCGAGATCACTGACGGAGGCGATACGGCCTTCATTGCTGGCGATCTCCTGTTGCACTTTTTTGATTCGGTTCAGCTTCTCGGTGACGTGCACCGGTAATCGGATCGTTCGGCTCTGGGTGGCAATTGCTCGGGTGATGCCCTGGCGGATCCACCAGTAGGCATAGGTGCTGAAGCGGAACCCACGGGTGGGATCAAATTTTTCGACGGCCCGTTCCAGTCCGAGGGTTCCTTCTTGCACCAGATCCAACAGTTCGAGGCCTCGCTGCTGGTATTTCTTGGCCACGGTGACCACCAGGCGCAGATTGGCTTGGATCATGCGGTCACGGGCGCGGCGGCCATCCCGCAGCCGTTTCTGCAGTTCCTTGCTTTCCAGGGTGCTGTGGTCTGACCAGATGCCGTACCCCTCCCGCAGCACCGTGGTCAGTTGCTCCGGGGTGAGGCCTGCCGCCTCTGCCCACTCTTTTTTGGTGGGCCAGTGGCAGACGTGATTGGCCTCCCGTTGTTGCAGTTGCTCCAGCTCCAGCAGGCGCTGAATCGGGGGATGTTCACCGGCCAGGGCCCGTTCTTCCGCCAGCAGAATTTCTCGTTGCTGCACCTGCCGGGCCAGCAGTACCTCCTCTTCATTGGTGAGCAGGTCGACCCGACCGATGTCCTGCAGGTAAAGGCGCAGAAGATCGTTGCCGCTGCCAGTGCGCACGCGGGATGGACCCGTCGATCGCGAACTGGTGGTCAAAGGGCGCTCCTTCAGGGAATGCCCTCAGGGTTCAGCCCGATCGGCTCTGCTCCTCGGAATGATCGGAATCTATTTCGGTTCGCTGAACGACCGTTTAGGCCTCCTCATCCGCTTTGGGATCAACCCAGGTGCTGGCCACGTGCAGGTCTTCGAGCTGCTTGTCGTCGACGCCGGCTGGAGCCGAGGTCATCAGGCAGCGGGCCTGTTGGGTTTTGGGGAAGGCAATCGTGTCGCGGATCGACTCTTCTCCAGCCAGCAGCATCACCATGCGGTCGAGGCCAAAGGCCAGGCCGCCGTGGGGTGGGGCACCCATATCGAGGGCTTCGATCAGGAAGCCGAATTGCTCCTGGGCTTGGTCCAGGGGTAGGCCCACGGTTTGCAGCACCTGGCGTTGCAGGGCGGAATCGTGAATACGCAACGAGCCTCCACCCAGCTCCAGGCCGTTCAGCACCAGGTCGTAGGCCTGGGCGCGGGCGCCGGGCAGGTTGGCGGCCCACTGCGCTGCGTCGCTGCCGAGATCGTCGCTATTCGGAGCACAGAAGGGGTGGTGCAGCGCTTCGTAGCGGTTTTCGTCGCTGTTGAACTCGAACATTGGGAAGTCCACCACCCAGAGGAAGTTCCACTGGTCGTTCTCGCGGTCGGGCTTGACCATGCCCAATTCACGGGCCAGGTACTGGCGCACTCGGTCGAGGGCTTTGTTCACCGTGGAGGTGTCGCCGGCGCCAAAAAGGATCAGGGTGCCGGGCTCAGCGCCGGTGCGGCTCAGCAGTTCAGCCTTTTGCTCGTCGCTGAGGTTGTCTTTGATGGCGCCGATGGTGTCGATTTCACCGCCGTCGCGCACACGGATGAAGGCCAAGCCACCGGCTCCGGCCTGTTGGGCCTCACTGAACACATCACCACCGGGCTTGATGCGCACATTCGACACGGCGTCGTTGCCGCCTGGTACGGCGATGCACTTCACCGATCCGCCGCTCTTCACAGCGCCGCTGAACACCTTGAAGCCCATGTCTTTGACGATGTCGCTCACATTGGTGAGCTCCATGCCGTAGCGGGTGTCCGGGCGGTCGGTGCCGTAGCGCTCCATGGCGTCGTGCCAGGTCATGCGCGGGAAAGGACGAGGCAGGTCGATGCCTTTCACGGTTTTCCAGATCGAGCAGATGAGTCGCTCATTGAGGTCGAGGATCTCCTCCTGACCCATGAAGCTCATCTCCATGTCCAGCTGGGTGAATTCCGGCTGACGATCGGCACGCAGGTCTTCGTCGCGAAAGCAACGCGCTACTTGGTAGTACTTCTCGATGCCGCCCACCATCAGCAG
>JAAZVJ010000232.1 GCA_018623675.1 Synechococcus sp. HW_metabat.54
AAAGCTACGCACCCCTTTGGCGCCGATTCAGTCAGCTGTGGCATTTACGCGCTCCAAGTGTGTCGTCGACACGGGTTTGGAAGCAGCAACAGGAAGCGTTAATGCAAAAAACAACAGGGATACGTCTCCCCGAACGCTCATTCGAGCAATTTTTGAGGATGATCGAAACGTGCCTCCCTCAGGAAGCGCTCCAGTCGATCGATCAAGCAGATTTCGTTGTGCAGCTCTCGAACGATCGCGTCATCCGAGAGCTGCACTGAGCGTCAGCTTTCGCTGTCGTCTTCCGAAACGGGATACACAAAACCTTGGGCACGGCCACTCAGCACAGACTTGCCGATGGACATCGCCTTTTGAGCTGCAGTCGCCGCTTTGGCTTTCCACACGGCATGACGCTGATTGCGCTTGCTCTTGGAGGTTTTCTTCTTGGGTACAGCCATTGCCGGCGAATTTCTGCCAAACAGGGATCTTCTCCTGTCGAGAGTCCCCTCGTCAAATCGCTAGGCTCTAAGCAATGCTGATGCGCTGTGAGTTCAGGCTTTTCGGTCCTCGCCCAAACGACGGGCCCTTTGGCGCCTTTTAAGCCGGAGAAGCCACCGAGCTACAGCGAAATGCTCCGTCAGATCAGCGACGGAAAGGTCAAAGAGCTCGTTTTAGTTCCCGCACGACGGGAAGTGCTTGTCCGCTATACGGATGGCCGGAAAGCAACCGTGCCGATCCTGATTAACGATCAGCAGGTTTTACGAACTGCTGAAAGTGCGGGTGTTCCCCTCACGGTGAAAGACATTCGTGGTGATCAGGCCATGGCAGGCCTGGTGGGCAATGTTGCCCTGATCCTCATCGTGGTGTTGGGGTTGTCGTTTTTGCTTCGTCGGTCGGCCCAGGTGGCCAACCGTGCGATGGGGTTTGGTCGCAGCCAACCCAGGGTGAAACCGCAAGACGACCTCACGGTTCGGTTTGAAGACGTGGCGGGAATTACTGAGGCCAAAGACGAGCTCCAGGAGGTGGTCACCTTCCTGCGCGAGCCTGAGAGCTTCATCCGCTTGGGCGCCAAAATCCCACGAGGTGTGCTGCTTGTGGGTCCACCGGGGACCGGTAAAACCCTGCTGGCCAAGGCGATTGCCGGTGAAGCAGGAGTGCCTTTTTTCTCGATGGCCGCCTCCGAGTTCGTGGAACTGTTCGTGGGTGTCGGTGCCTCTCGGGTGCGTGATCTGTTCCGTCAGGCGAAGGACAAATCACCCTGCATCGTGTTTATCGATGAAATCGACGCCGTTGGTCGTCAACGCGGAGCTGGCATTGGCGGTGGCAACGATGAACGGGAGCAGACCCTGAATCAGTTGCTCACTGAGATGGATGGGTTCGCCGATAACTCCGGCGTCATTCTCTTGGCGGCAACCAACAGAGCTGATGTTCTCGATACGGCCTTGATGCGACCTGGTCGCTTTGATCGACGGATTTACGTGGATCTCCCAGATCGTCGTGGGCGAGAAGCGATCCTCTCGGTTCATGCCCGCAGTCGACCGTTGGATGACGGGGTCGATTTATCGGATTGGGCGATTCGCACACCTGGCTTTTCCGGGGCTGATCTGGCCAACCTCCTCAACGAGGCGGCGATTCTCACGGCACGGGATCAAGTCGCGGCCATTGGCAACGCACAGATCGAACGTGCTCTGGAGCGCATCACCATGGGGCTCACGGCTGCGCCGCTTCAAGACAACGCCAAGAAACGCCTCATTGCCTATCACGAGATTGGCCATGCTCTCGTGGCGGCGCTGACGCCCCATGCCGGCAAAGTCGACAAAGTCACCTTGCTCCCTCGCAGTGGAGGAGTTGGCGGATTCACCCGCTTCTGGCCCGATGAGGAGGAAATTGACTCTGGGTTGTTGACCCGTGCATCCCTCAAAGCGCGTTTGGTGGTCGCCTTAGGCGGCCGCGCTGCGGAGATGGTCGTGTTTGGTTCGGGCGAAGTGACCCAGGGAGCCAGCGGCGACCTGCAGATGGTGAGTCAATTGGCTCGAGAAATGGTGACGCGTTTTGGCTTTTCTGAACTGGGTCCAGTCGCCCTTGAAAGTGGCGGTAATGAAGTGTTCCTAGGGCGTGATCTGATGAATGCCCGGCCCAGTTATGCCGAGAGCACGGGCAAGGCCATTGATGGTCAAATCCGTGATTTGGCGAAGCACGCGTTGCAGCAAGCTGTTGCACTATTGGAGAGCAGGCGGAGCACCATGGATCAGCTGGTGGAAGCCTTAATTGCGGAGGAGACCCTCCATACGGAACGTTTTATGGAGCTTGCTGGTCTGACTTCGGCATGAACCCTTGATACCCCCATTAGCGTGGGATAGCTGATGGATTGGGATTGCACCGTCCCTTGAATCGCAGCCTTTGGCTGCAACGGCGTTGGTGGATCGCTTCCACCTTGATTGTTTTGCTGATTCTCCTGTTGCGCGTGCAGGTGGAGTGGCTTTGGTTCGAGCAGTTTTCACTGCAAACGGTTCTTGCCCGTCGTTGGCTTTTGCAGGTTGCAGCGGGCTGCGTTGCCTTGCTGATCGCTTGTGCTGGTGCCCTCTGGAGGCGTCAGTGGTTAAAGCTCAGCACGCTTCATGGGCCTCCATCAGTTGACGATCCCCATCGTTTGGCTCTCAACGGTTGGCGCTTCACCTTTGCGCTTCTGCTGACAGCGGGTGTTGTGGCTCTTGATCTTGCTTTTCTGCTGCGCCTTGCCTGGCTGAGTTGGACGAATCCCTTTCAACTTGGGCAGTGGTGGGAACAGCCGCTTCCAG
>JAAZVJ010000233.1 GCA_018623675.1 Synechococcus sp. HW_metabat.54
GTGAGGCCTCCGTTTGGGCGAGGCACCCCAGCCGCATTGATGTGCACGGCATGGAGTGTTCCCCGCGTTGCGGACGCCCCTCTCCCGCAGGGGAGATGGCCCTCTGGGGACATTGCGGCTTCTGCCGTCGCACAGAACTGGCCCAGGTGATGCCCGTCGATGAACGCTCGTCTGCATCAGACGAGCAACACGACGATCAATAGCGCTCTGGCCGGGGCTCGCGCCAGTCGGGCTTCTCCCCCTGGGCCTTGAGCTCACGGGCACGCGCTTCCAAGCGTCTGCGATCCACGCGCCAGAGGCGATAGATGCCATGACTGGCCAGAACCTGGGGATCGAGTCCCTGCCAATGCCTCCGCTGACTGGTGCGGTCGTCGATCACCACCAGCGCAGTGGGTTGGGAATCGACGGTTGAACCTTGAAAGCCGCGGCGGCCCTGCTCCCGCTCAAAGCGATCCACCACATTGAGAAAAGCCCCCTTGGAGAGGCCCTCGTAAATCACCACTTGATCGGTGTAGAAGTGCAGCGAAGGCTTCATGGCCCCCACCATCGCCAGTGGTTCTGCCCCCAGGCGGGTCCGTTCTCGTACAACAACATCAGCGATCTGGCGCACCGGCAGCTGCCGCACCCGATCTCCCAAGACCATCATTGGCAGCAACGCCACCAGCTGAAAGATCACCAGGGGCCCTTGCATCGCCAGTAAACGCCCAGCCTGTGGCCGCTTCCACAGCACGGCGCCCAGGGCAACGGTGATGCTCACGCACACCGCTGCTCTCCACACCAATCCACTGGCAAGTAGTTCGGCAGGGAGGGTGGGCATCTCAGGGTCATTGATCAAGGGAACCCAGAGGTCTGCAGCCCAAAAACCAGCGGCCAACACCGCAGCCAGCAGCACTGAGGCCAGCCAACAGGCGTTCTGTGCTCGCGGTGAACGACCCGTCGCAGGCAGAAGAGAGAGGGCGATCAGCAATCCCGCAGCCGGGGTGGCTGGCAACCAATAACTGGGAAGCTTGGTGGCCGCTGATGTGAACAGCGCAAACACCGCCAGCAGCCAAGCGGCTGCAAACAGCTGCAGGCTCTGCTGCGGTGCTGGAGTCGCATGGCGTCGCAAAGCCTGAATCACCTGAGCCAAACCCAACAGCAACAAAGGCGTGAACGGCAAGGCCGCCACCACAAGCACGGGGCCGAAGAACCACCAGGGTTGGAGATGGCTGTTCACCACTGAGGTGAAGCGCTGAAAATTGTGATACCCAAAAAAGCTGTCCCAGAACGGCTGTCCTTCCACCAGCAGTTCAAGGCCGTACCAAGGGAGGCTGATCAGAGCCGTCATCGCCAGACCGGGCAGGGGTCGCAGCACACGCCACAGACCGAACAGATCACGACGCGCCAGACCAAAAAACAACAGGGTGATGCCAGTCAGAACCACCGCCACCGGCCCCTTGGTGAGCACCGCCAGACCGAGAATGACCCAAGCCAGCCACCAGCGACGACCGCCACTGGCCTGACAGCGCCATTGACAGAGAAGGCTTAAGGCCAACGTTCCCGAGAGCAAGCCGTCGCTGACGGCGGTGCGACTCCAAATCAACACAAGAGGCGACAGCACAAAGGCCAGTGCTGCAGCGATCGCCGTCCGCCTGGGGGTGGCGTCACCCCCTTGAGGGAAGCGCAACAAAGTGTCCCCCAGCATCAACAGGGTGGCCAACGTGCCCAGGGCTGAGGGCAAACGGCCTGCCCAAGTGCCCAAGGCATCCCACTGGGATTGACCTGGCAGGGCATACCCCAAGCCCATCACCCAATACACAAGCGGAGGCTTGTCGTAACGGGGTAAACCATTCACTCGAGGGGTGAGCCAATCTCCGGTGCGGGCCATGGCCCGACCAGCTGCAGCAAACAAAGGCGGCGTTTCGTCCACCAAACCATTGCCGCCCAGCTGCCAGAAACAGACCACCAGGCCCAAGGCCAACAGCAACAACAGAGCACGCCGGCGCTGACGTGGCGTCAGGCGCTGGGGGGCAGCGGCTGGCTCTCGTTCAAGGGAACTGGTCATCAAGAGATGCTGACATCCCTGACCGATAGGCCCTCTTGAATCCAGGCCTCCACCCGGGCGGCGAACACCTCCTGACTGGCGTTCTGCTCCACCCATTGGCGGCAGTGACGACGATCCAGCGCAACCACCTTGCGGGTGGCTTCCGCCAAGGCCATCACGTCGTTGGCGGGAACCAAAAACCCGGTGCTTCCATGTTGGACGAGCTCACCGGGGCCGCCGCGGTTGTAAGCCACGACGGGCACACCGCAGGCCAAGGCTTCCACCACCACATTTCCGTAGGCCTCATTCCACTTGGGCGTGTTGATGAGGGCCCGGCACTGGCCCAGCTCCCGTTGGAGCACCTCAGTGGGAAGGAAACCGCGCCACCGGATCGTGCCAGGAGGCACCGCCGCTTCCACGCGCTCGGCATAAGCCTGGTCTTCGCGGACTCCCCACACCCAAAGCGATTCACCGAGCTCGGCCGCAACAGCCGCCGCATCCTCAAGCCCCTTCTCCGGAGCCACACGACCAGCCCAGCCCAACGGTCCACCGGCTGAAGGCTGAAACGTGTAGTTGCCGAGATCAAAGCCATTGCCCACCAACCGGGCAGGAGCCGGGAGGTCGAAATCACTGGCTTGCGCCTGGGTGTGAAAGGCCAAGCAGCGCTGATCCCAGCGCGCGAGATCGGCGATCTGCTGATCCATCACCGAAGCCACTGAGCCCATGCTCACCAGGTGAAAC
>JAAZVJ010000234.1 GCA_018623675.1 Synechococcus sp. HW_metabat.54
GCTCTTCTACGGCGAAAGCTGGGACGAAGAAACAATCGAAGGCTCGATCCCTGGTGCCCGCCGCGTCATGGACGACCAGGGCATTCCCTATGAAGCCCTGAATGCCGAGCAAATCGCCGCCCGTTTCCCTCTCAAGCCCAAGGCTGACTTCACCGGTCTGTTTGAACCCACAGCCGGCGCGGTGCGCAGCGACAAAGTGGTCGCCCATTGGATTCGCTCAGCCCGCAACGCAGGCCACCAACTGATTGAGCAGGCGCCGGTACAAAGCCTCGATGCCGGTGGCGGTGGCGTCACCCTTCAGAACGGGCACCACATCGCAGCCAACCAGCTTGTGGTGGCCTGCGGCATCTGGAGCCAACTGTTGCTGGCGCCGATGGGCCTCGCACCAAAACTGGAGGTGTGGCCCATGCTCTGGGCCCACTACACGGTGGATCCCGCGCTGGCGGATCGTTACCCCCAATGGTTCTGCTTCCAGCAGGAACGCGGCGATGACGGCGGCCTCTATTACGGCTTCCCTGTCTTGAGCACCACCAGCGATGGTCGCCCCCGCATCAAATGCGGCATTGACTGGGCCCCCAAAGCATTGCGGGTGGCCGATCCCAACACGATGGTGAGCGAGCCACCGGCCCGCCTGGTGGAACTGCTCGACCGCTTCCTCTTCAACGAACTGGAAGGGATTCAAGAGCGCGTGGAAACGGTGATCAGCCCGTACTCCATGACCAGCGATGTGAACTTCGTGCTCGACCGGATCTCGCCCACCTTGAGTTTGTTCTGCGGCGGCTCCGGGCAATCGTTCAAATTTGCGCCCCTGATCGGCGACTCCCTGGCCCGTCTGGCCTGCGGCGGCGAACCCGCCGTTGATCTGAGCTGCTGGAGCCACCAACGGGACGCCGTGCGCGCCTGACGTCAACAACACCTGCGACTGCTAAGCCCTGATGCCGAAATCAACGACCAACCCACGTTCTTGGTGGAATCAACCACCGCTCTGGGTGGGTGCTGGCCCCCTGCTGGCCTTCCTTGTGTTGGCAGCCATCGATCTGAACCTGGCCAAAGACTTCACCAGCGAAGGGAAAGCCCTCATCGGCACCCTGCTCGGCGGCATTTGGCAGTGGATGGTGGCACTGCTCTTCCTGGTTGCTGTTGTGATCGCGTTGAGTCCGGTGGGCAACGTGCGCCTTGGCGGGAACGACGCCAAACCGAGTCTGAAAATGTTCGATTGGTGTGCGGTGTTGATTTGCACCCTGCTCGCCGGCGGCGGCGTGTTTTGGTCAGCCGCAGAACCGCTGTTTCACTTCATCTCCCCCTCACCTGTCTTTCAAACGATGGGCCTGGAGGGCAAAACAGCCGCGGCCGTTGATCCAGCGCTCGCCGTGAGCTTCTTGCACTGGGGTTTTCTGGCCTGGGCACTGGTGGCCACCACCACCACCATCACCTTCTCGCTGTTGGAACGAAAAGGTGAGCCGCTGCGCCCTCGCACCCTTCTCGTCAACGTGTTGCCCCACCGCTGGGTGGATGGACCGATCGGCGACCTTGCAGACGGTCTTTCGGTTGTAGCGGCCATTGCCGGCACTGTCGGACCGCTGGGGTTCCTCTCACTCCAACTCAGTGATGCTGCCGGACAACTGCCTGGGCTCACCAACAGCGCTGGCCTTCAATCCCTGGTTGTGGTGCTTCTGACAGCTGTCTTTGCCGTCTCCACGGTGAGCGGCATTCAAAAGGGGATTAAGTGGCTGTCGGAGCTGAATGTGTGGCTCACCCTTGCCCTGGCAGCAGGCCTCTTACTGCTTGGACCGGGAATTTGGTTAATCCAGCATTTCTTCGGCGGTCTTGTCACCTACATCACCCATCTCCCCCAGATGGCCCTGCTCCCGCGCACCAAGGAGACAGGCGTCTGGCTCGATTGGTGGACCGTTTTCTACTGGGGCTGGTTTTTGGGCTATGCCCCCCTGATGGGCCTATTCACAGCAGGCGTGAGTCGCGGTCGCAGCATCCGGGAACTGGTGCTGGCGGTCGCCATCCTCTGCCCGCTGGTGACCAACCTCTGGTTCACCCTGGTTGGTGGTACGGGCATGTACCTCAACCTCAATGGCACCGACATCACTGGCGCGATTGAGGCCGACGGGATCAATGCCGCAGCCTCCACGTTGCTCACCATCCTTGGCGGCCTGCCCCTGTCTTGGCTGTTAATTCCCATCGGATTGGTGCTTGTGGTGCTGTTTATGTGCACCAGCGCCGACTCGATGAGCTACGCAGCAGCGATGGTGGTGAGCAGCCGCAATGAGCCCCCCGCAGCGCTGAGGCTGTTCTGGGCCTGCATGATCGGCACCCTCACCTTGGTGCTGTTGCGGATTGGCACCAGCCTCACCGACCCCACCTCCATCAATGCCCTGCAGGCCTTCATCGTGATTGCGGCAGTACCGGTCACACCCCTGGTGCTGGCCACCCTGTGGACCGCGCCGCGCCTCGCCTGGAAAGAGTGGAAGCGCGAGCACGCCACGCATTAACTACCGCAAGCAGTAGTCGAGGTTGAGGCTGATGGATTGGCTGGGTTTCGGCGCTTCTCCAGGTTTGAAGCGCTGAGAGCTCATACGCGAAGCCAAGGCATAGGGCCGATGACCACCATTGCGTTGGTCGATGCGCAGCAGGTCGACCCGCCTCAGCCCCAGCGCTCGCGCCGTGGCTTCAGCCCGGCGACGGCCGCTGGCCAACGCTTGATCCAGCAACTGCTCCGCCAGGGAAGCATTGCCCCCACTCGATGCC
>JAAZVJ010000235.1 GCA_018623675.1 Synechococcus sp. HW_metabat.54
ATGCCAACAGTGGCTGTTGCTGCTGCACCAGCTGCCGCTGTTGTTCCAGCACCAGCACCGCTACAGGTGTCCCATGAGGCCACTGCACCCAGCACACCTCCCCCGGCCGTTCCAGCCTCCCGCTCCGACCTGGTCGATGTGACGGCACCAATGGTGGGCACCTTCTATCGGGCCCCCGCCCCCGGGGAAGCTCCTTTCGTGGAAGTGGGCACCCGCATCGGAGTTGGTCAGACCATCTGCATCCTCGAAGCCATGAAGCTCATGAATGAGCTTGAGGCGGAAGCCGCGGGTGAGGTGGTTGAGATCCTTGTCGACAACGGCACCCCTGTGGAATTCGGTCAGGTGTTGATGCGTGTCAAGCCTGGTTGAGCAGGTTCGCTGAGTTGCTGAGTTCCCAAGCAGCCCGGATGGCAGCCAGCATGCTGGCTCCCCGGGCTTTTCCTTGTCCTGCGATATCAAAACCGGTGCCGTGGTCTGGCGAGGTGCGCAGAAACGGCAACCCCAGACTCGTGTTGACGGCCTGATCGAAGGCCAGCAGTTTCACGGGAATCAGGCCTTGATCGTGATAAAGCGCCAGATATCCGTCGGGGCTTAGGTGGTCATCACCGTTGTTCCAGGCTTGGCCAGCGCTTAACCAGCAGGTATCTGGAGGCAAAGGTCCTGTCAGCGTCACATCAGGATTGGCGTTGCCCCATTGCTCCAGGGTGGGCTGAAGCCAGATCAGTTCTTCTGTCCCCAGTTGACCGTTTTCTCCGGCATGGGGATTCAGGCCGGCGACATGGAGTCGAGGGCGTTCTCGAAAGCGGCGACAGAAGTTGGCCAAGGTGTCGAGCTTGCTGCACACCCGTTCAGGATTCAGCGTTTGTGGCACATCGCTCAGGGGGATATGGGTGGTGGCGAGCAGGGTGTTGAGTCGCCATCCGCTGTGGGGTGACACCGCTGTAAACAGCATGGAAGCCTGTTGGATGCCGGCCAATTCCGCGAGACGCTCGGTTTGCCCTGGATAGTGGTGACCCGCTTGGTGCCAAATGTGTTTGGCAATTGGAGCCGTCACCAGGGCTCGTGCTTTGCCCTCCAGGGCGCGGTGTGTGGCTGCGGTGAGCCACGCAAAGCAGGCTGCACCGCCTTCCGGAGTGGGCCTGCCAGGTTGAACCGGTTGGCTGAGGGGGATGTCATCGACCTCGAGCTCTCTGGGGTCGGCCAGTGGGCCCTTGAAGTGCTTCCGCAACTGCTCATGGGTGGCTTCCAAACTGCGCCTGCAGCCCACCAGCAAAGGCTTCATCCCTGAGGGGCAGTTCGGGGAAGCCAGCGCTTTCAGCGTGACTTCCATGCCGATTCCCGCTGGATCACCGAGGGCAATGGCTAAGCGCTGATTAGCGTCAGTGGGTTCGATGAACATGACCATGCTGCGCTGGTTGATCCTGGGCCTGCTGATTTATGGACTGGGCACAGCCTTCAAGAACGGCTGGTTGGAAGTGCAATGGCAGCAGTTGTTTGAGGATGCGGGCCTGGACTTGGGAGACCAGAAGCAGCCCCTGCATGAGCATCCCATTCTCAAGCCGCCGTTGAAGTCGACTCCCGTGGATTGAGTCCCTCCTGTTCCCAGCAGTCGCGCATTCCTTGGCGATAGTTGGGGTGCAGCAACTGATAACCGAGCTCATCGCATAGCAACGTGTTGCGGACCCGCCGGTTCTCTGCCCAAAACGAGCGTGCCATGGGGCTCATGCTCTCGAAGGCTTCATTGAAGGAGCGACTGGCAGGCAAGGAGAGCCCCATGAGCTCCGATGCAAAACGCTGTACATCGGCTGGTGCGGCGGGGAGGTCATCGCACACGTTCACCACCGTTGGTCTCTGCCCATGGGAGGCACGATCAATCAGGTGGATGCAGGCTCCTGCGACGTCTTCCACATGGACGCGAGAAAACACATGGTTGGGTTTGTCGATCGGGCGGATTTCACCCCGTCGGATCGCCTGGAATGGCGAGCGTCCCGGTCCGTAGATGCCTGGGAGTCGAAGAATCTGCACAGGCAGATTGCTGGCTAACCAGGTCTGTTCACAGGCCAGCCGTCTCTTGCTGCGTTCTTGGGTGGGTGTTGGTTGGTCGTTTTCACTGACCCATCCACCTTGACGGTCGCCGTAGACCCCAGTGGTGGACAGGTAGCCCACCCATTCCAGGGGCATGGCTTGCAGTTGATCGCCCAGGCATCGCAAAACAGGGTCTTGGCCATCGCGCTCCGGCGCGATGGTGCTTATGAGGTGGGTGACTCCTCGAAGTTGTTCCGCGGTTGGGATTCGACCGAGCTGACTGTCAAAGCGCAGGTTCTGGTCGTTGTCACCGTCGTCGGGTAGCCGGCAGGTGGTGAGAACCCTTGTGCCAAGGGATCGTGCCAGGGCGGCAATCCTGCTTCCGCTGAAGCCTGCTCCGAGGACCAAAAGCGTGGCGTTGTCTGGCAGCGGCCGACACCGGTTGACAAGTTCGTTCAGCATCAGTACAAGTGTATTAGTTTCCGTTCGTTGGTCGGCTATGACCAGTTCATCGCTGTCGGTGTCTTCATCCGATTCCATCATCGTCCCGCGTCGCCCGCAAGCACGTCTGCGGATGCCGCAATGCGCTGGGTTGCTGATGGCCGCTGCTCTTGTGACAGGTGCATTTGTGTTGGCTCCTGAGCAGCCCCAGCAGCAAGCCTCGATTTGTGAGCGCCATCACTCCAGCGCGGCTTGCCGTGTGTGGTGATGCTTTGCTTTCAGGCAGCTTGAA
>JAAZVJ010000027.1 GCA_018623675.1 Synechococcus sp. HW_metabat.54
GGGCAGCACCTGACTGATGCGCTTCGGCGTGAGGAACACCACCGCCAGGGTCATCAGGCCCACGGCCAAGGCTGCAGGGTTGGGCTGGAAGTTGTGAATCACCGTCGCCAAAGCGTTCACGACGCCACCAGACGCCGCGATCCCCATCAGCGGCCCGATCTGGATCAGCAGGATGATGATGCCAATGCCCGACATGAAGCCGGACACCACCGAGTAGGGCACCAACGTGATGTAGCGCCCCAGCTTGAGCAGTCCGAACAGGATCTGGAACAAACCGCCAATCACCACCGCCGTCATCACGAGGGGCAGCAGTTCTCCGCCGCTGAGTTCACCGGCAACGCCCACAGCGATCAAGCTGCTCACCACGCCGGCCACGGTCACGCTCATGGGTCCAGTGGGACCGCTCACCTGGGCCGGAGTGCCGCCAAACAAGGCGGCAAGAAAGCCGGTGACGATGGCTCCGTACAAGCCATAAATCGCTCCCCCGGGCCCTAGGGCGGCATTGCCGAATGCCAGAGCGAGGGGCAGCGCGACGACTGCCGCCGTCAATCCTCCCAGCAGATCTCCTCGCCAGTGGTGAAGATCCCACCCATTGATCAACGGAAGCGGTGGTCCGTTGCCCATGGCCGAAGACGTAATGACTTCATTCTTCCGTTAATCAGGAGTTTTGACCGGTCAACGTCAGCCCTCCCCGACCATCGCCATGGAATGGCGAGCCGTTTGGTTGCTCAGGGTTGCTCGATCCAGAGCCTTAATTCAGTGAGCGACTGAACGCCCTCGCGGCGTTCACCCGATGGGTGAATCCATGTGGGGAAGGCCCGGATTTTGGCTGTTCGACACGCCTGGGCCTGCTCGGGTAGGGACTCCGGCTTGGTGCATTCCACGTAGGGGAGCCGTTTGACAGCGCTGCGCCCAAACAAGCGCCCTTGGTAGTGGCAGGCGGGACAGCGGTAGGAGCCGTAGTACTTCATCCCCATGTCAGTGAGCTCATCGGCCAGCTGGATCTGAGTCGGAGTCGACTCGGGTACCGGCTGTTCAGGTGCTTTGTTGCTGCCTGCAACCGCAGCGGTGCTGCTCAGAACGAAAGCGGTCGCCAAAGAGGCCAAAGAGCGTCGACGCATGGGTGTTCGTTCCAGCGAAGGCTCGACCTTATCGCCAACGTTCGGGGTTCCCTCCATTGCGTTGATCCCATGACTTTGATGAACCTGGGACACTGAAAAGAGACAAGAGCCTGAGGGCTGAACAAACGTCATGGCCGGCACGGGCTACCGCGACTATTTCAAGGTGCTTGGTGTCGACCGTGGGGCCGATGCCGACACGATTAAGCGGGCGTTCCGAAAGTTGGCTCGCGAGTATCACCCGGATGTGAATCCAGGAGATGCCACTGCGGAGGCCAAGTTCAAGGAGGTGAGCGAGGCCTACGAGGTGCTCTCCGATCCGGATAAACGGCGTCGTTACGAGCAGTTTGGCCAGTACTGGAATCAAGCCGGTGGGGGTGCTCCAGGTGCTGGGGTTGATGTTGATTTCGGGCGCTACGGCAACTTCGACGACTTCATTAATGATCTTCTGGGTCGCTTTGGGGGGCCTGGTGCTGCCTCTGGCGGCTTCGGTGGGGGATTCCCAGGAGGGTTTTCCAGTGGTGCAGGATTTCCTGGCGGGCCGTTTCCTGGCGGTGGATTTGCAGGCGCCGGTCGCGGTGCCGCTGGTCAGCGGCAGCCGGTGAATTTGGATGCCGAGGCCACGGTGAAGGTGTCGTTCCAGGAGGCCTTTCGTGGTGGTGAGCGCACCCTGTCGGTGAATGACGAACGGGTGCAGGTTCGTATTCCAGCTGGGGTGAAAAACGGATCTCGGCTGCGGTTGAAGGGCAAGGGAAATCTCCAGCCTGGTACCGGACGTCGCGGCGACCTTTACCTCAATCTGGAAGTCCAGCCCCATGAGATCTGGCGTCTTGAGGGTGAGCAGTTGCGAGCTGAATTGCCGGTTTCTCTCGATGAACTCGCTCTCGGCGGCAGTGTCACCGTGATGACTCCGGATGGAGAAGCCGACGTCAATATCCCGGCGGGCACCCCGCCCGGCCGCAGCTTGCGCCTGAAGGGCAAGGGATGGCCGGCCCGTAGTGGTCGTGGTGATCTTCTGCTCACCCTCAGCCTCCAATGGCCAGAGGCCTGGAGCGAGCGAGAGAAAGAACTGCTCGCTCAACTGAAGCAAGCACGTGTCAATGATCCCCGCAGGAGCTGGCTCCAGTCCGCCCGTCTGTAGACACCACTTACGATCGACGGCTCACGTCAGTGCCCCTCGATGGAGCTCACCTACCGCCCCCGCCGCCTGCGCCGGACGCCTGCACTACGGGCCATGGTGCGTGAAAACGTCCTTCAGACATCCGACTTCATCTATCCACTGTTTGTGCACGAAGGTGCCGACGTGGAGCCCATCGGTGCCATGCCTGGTGCCTATCGCTGGAGCCTCGAGAAGCTCACGGGTGAGGTCAAGCGGGCCTGGGATTTGGGGATCCGCTGTGTGGTGTTGTTCCCCAAGGTGTCGGAGGGGCTCAAGACAGAGGACGGCGCTGAATGCTTCAACGAGCATGGTTTGATCCCTAGGGCGATCCGCCAGCTCAAGCAGGAAGTGCCCGACATGGCGATCATGACGGACGTGGCACTGGATCCCTATTCCTGCGATGGCCACGACGGCATCGTCAGCCAGGAAGGGGTCGTGCTGAACGACGAAACCATCGAGCTTCTCTGCCGACAGGCGGTGATGCAGGCAGAGGCCGGTGCTGATCTGATCGGCCCCAGCGACATGATGGATGGTCGTGTTGGTGCGATCCGAGAAGCCCTCGATGACGCCGGCTACGAGCACGTGGGCATCATCAGCTACACCGCCAAGTATTCCTCCGCTTATTACGGCCCATTCCGTGAAGCGTTGGATTCGGCTCCTCGTGCTGCCGGCAGCAAGCCCATCCCCACCAACAAGGACACCTATCAAATGGACCCGGCGAATGCCCGGGAAGCGATCACCGAGGCGCAACTCGATGAGCAGGAAGGTGCCGACATCATGATGGTCAAGCCTGGTTTGGCTTACCTCGACATCATCCAAAGCCTGCGTGGTGAGTCGGAACTGCCCATCGCTGCCTACAACGTCAGCGGTGAGTATTCGATGGTCAAGGCTGCCGCAGAGCGAGGCTGGATTGACGAAAAGGCCGTGGTGCTGGAAACCCTGCTGAGCTTCAAGCGTGCCGGTGCTGATCTCATCCTCACCTATCACGCCTGTGATGCAGCGGAGTGGCTGCGGCAGCGCTGACGATTTGCAGCTATCGAAAGGGGGCGTGATCTCGCCCCCATGCCAGCTGTTCGTTCCCTTCGCGTTTGGAGCCCCCTTCCCTTCCTTGCCGCGCTGATTGCTTTTTTGGTGGCGGGTCAGCTGTGGCTCGAGGGTGATCGCCGTGACCGGGCCTCGGTGTTCACGCTTCTCAGTAGCGGACTGATCTGCTTCTCCATCGGTTGCGTCTGTCGAACGTCATGGGGCATTTCCTTCGCCCATGACCCTGTGCCGACCCCCGCAGCCTTGGAGCCTCGCCAGTAGGTTCGGAAGACGATTTCCGTCTCGGCTCCACCTCGGTTTCCCATGGTTCCTGTCCACCGGCTCGGTCATGTCGCCATCCGTGTTCAAGACATGGCGAGGGCTGTGGCGTTCTACACGGGGCTGGGAATGCGCATGGTCTGGGAGGCCGATGACTGGTGCTATCTCGAGGCGGGTGAAGGCCGAGATGGGCTTGCGCTTCTGGGGCCGAATTACAAGGCTGCTGGTCCCCACTTTGCGTTTCACTTCCGTGATCGCGCCCACGTGGATGTGGTGCATCAACAGTTGAAGGCGCAGGGGGTGCACGTGGGTGCCGTTCACGATCACCGAGACGGAACCGCCTCTTTCTATTTCCGCGATCCGGAAGGCAACTGGCTCGAGATGCTCTATGAGCCTCCCGGTGGGATTCCCTCCAACCAGTCGGAGCCTGCGGCATCCAACGTTTGATGCCGACGCTGACGCGCTTTTCTGCTTTGGCTGCTGCTCCCGTGCTGCAGGAAACCCTCGAGTTGTTGGAGTGGCCACGGCTTTGTGAGCACCTGGCGTCCTTTGCCTCCACCAAGCCAGGCCACCGGGCGGCTTTGGGGACTGACCTGCCAGAGGATCTGGCGACGAGCCGACTGTGGCTGGCCCGCACGATCGAATTAGCTGGCCTGGATGGAATCACTGAGGGCGGGCTCAGTTTTCAGGGCGTGCACGATCTGGAGTCGGTGCTGTTGCGATGCAGCAAGGGAGGCACGGCCGACGGTGAGGAGCTGTTGCGTGTGGCGGACACCTTGGCGGCGGCCCGTCGTTTACGCCGGCAGGTTGATGATCCAGATCTGCGGCCTCTCTGCACGGACCTGTTCAGTGCAGTCGCCACCTTCCCAGAGTTGGAACAGCGTCTGAAGTTTTCATTGGAAGAAGGCGGACGGGTGGCGGATCGCGCCAGTGCCGCCCTCTCGGGACTACGACTTCAGTGGCAAAGCCTGCGCCAGCAACGACGTGATCGTTTGCAGGAGGTGTTGCGACGGTGGTCGGCGCAGTTGCAAGACACGGTGATCGCCGAGCGTCATGGCCGGCCTGTTCTGGCTGTGAAGGCCGGTGCCATCGGCCATTGCAAAGGCATGGTGCATGACAGTTCCGCTTCAGGGAACACGGTGTTTGTGGAGCCCCAGGCGGTGATTGAACTGGGGAATCGTTTGGCGAGTCAGGAGGGGCGGATCCGCGAGGAAGAACAGCGGGTGCTTGCTGAACTCAGTGCTGCGGTGGGAGCCCAGCACGAGCCTCTGGTCAGACTCGCTGATGTGCTGCTGGTGCTCGACCTCACCCTGGCGCGTGCTCGCTATGGCCAATGGCTTGGCGGTGTGCCTCCCAAACTTGAGGCAGACCCTGAGTCTCCCTTCGCCCTCGATCAACTGCGCCATCCACTTCTGGTTTGGCAGGAAAAGCGTGAGCGTGGCGCTGCTGTGGTGCCCATCAGCATCACGGTGTCGCGTGAGCTGCGGGTGGTTGCCATCACGGGCCCCAACACCGGTGGCAAAACCGTCACCCTCAAGAGCATCGGATTGGCGGCGTTGATGGCGCGCGCCGGCATGTGGTTGCCTTGCACAGGGACGCCTTCCCTCCCCTGGTGTGCCCAGGTGCTTGCTGACATTGGCGATGAACAATCGCTTCAACAGAGCTTGTCCACGTTCAGTGGCCATGTGAAGCGCATCGCCCGCATCCTGACGGCTCTCTCGGAAGGTCCTTCCCCGGCCTTGGTGTTGCTCGATGAGGTGGGTGCGGGTACCGATCCCAGCGAGGGAACGGCTCTGGCGACGGCTCTTTTGCGTTCCTTGGCGGACCGCGCCCGCCTCACGATCGCCACCACCCACTTCGGCGAGCTCAAAGCTCTCAAATACAGCGATAACCGCTTCGAAAACGCCTCCGTCGCCTTCGATAGCGAGACGCTGTCGCCCACGTATCAGCTGCTTTGGGGGATCCCCGGACGCAGCAATGCTTTGGCCATCGCCACTCGCCTTGGTCTTGATCCTCAGGTGATTGATCAGGCCCAAGGACTGCTCAGTCCTGAGGCCGACGGCGATGTGAATGCTGTGATCAGGGGCCTGGAAGAACAGCGCCAGCGTCAACAGTCTGCGGCTGAGGATGCGGCAGCGCTGTTGGCACGCACCGAGTTACTGCATGAGGAGTTGTTGGGCCGCTGGGAGCGCCAACGTCAGCAGTCATCGGAACAACAGGAGCGCGGTCGGCAGCGCTTGGAGACCTCGATTCGTGATGGCCAGAAAGAGGTGCGCAGGCTGATCCGTCGCTTAAGGGACAACAAGGCCGATGGGGAAACAGCCCGTCAGGCAGGCCAACGGCTGCGGCGTCTTGAGGCTGACCACCGCCCCGCCCCCGAACGGCGGCGCCATCCCGATTGGCGCCCTCAAGTGGGCGATCGGATTCGCTTGCTGGCTCTCGGCAAGGCTGCAGAAGTGTTGTCGATCTCCGATGACGGTTTGCAGCTCACGGTGCGCTGCGGGGTGATGCGCACCACGGTTGAACTGGCTGGGGTGGAGAGCTTGGATGGCCGTAAGCCTGCTGCTCCCCAGGCCACGGTGCAGGTCAAGGCCCGTTCTGTCGCTGGCCGTGGAGCGGATGTGCGCACGTCCCGCAACACCCTGGATGTGCGCGGTATGCGTGTGCATGAAGCGGAAGCGGCGGTGGAAGAGTTGCTGCGTGGAGCCACCGGCCCCCTCTGGGTCATTCATGGGATCGGCACCGGAAAACTCAAGAGAGGACTTCGCCAGTGGTTGGAGACGGTGCCCTATGTGGAGCGGGTCGCCGATGCTGATCAGGGGGATGGCGGTCAGGGTTGCAGCGTGATCTACCCCCGTTAGCGACAGCGCTTAAAGCGGAGGCAGGCTGGGTTCTGCACCTGAGGTTGGCGCGGGTTCCGGCAGTGGGATGGCGTCACCGTTTGCATCGAAGAGACGCCAGTTCATGGGATCAGCAGCCAGGTGCACGTTGCCACCGGGGGCGTACTGCACGTTGGGATCGGCCCTCACCTGAACGAGGTGGTTGCCGTCCTGCAGGCGACAGGTCACCAGCTGCTCGTTACCCAAGACCTCGCTGTGACTCACCTCTGCAGGCAGATTTCGGTTGGTGGCTGGTGCGATTTGAAGATGTTCTGGTCGAATGCCAGCAGTCAAGGTCTGCCCTTCGCGTGCGGGTAGGGCCGAGGCGATCGGCCCCTCGGTGATCAGTCTGCGTTCGCCGAGCATCAGCGTGCTGCCACTTCCCACTTGAACAGGCAGCACGTTCATTGGTGGGCTGCCGATGAACTGGGCAACAAACAGATTGGATGGCCAGCGGTAGAGCTCCATGGGGGTACCCAATTGCTGCAACCGCCCTTGGTTCAGCACGGCGATGCGGTGCCCCATGGTCATCGCCTCCACCTGGTCGTGGGTCACGTAGAGCGTGGTGGTGCCAAGTTGCCGTTGCAGAGACACGATCCGTGCCCTGGTGCTGGCGCGCAACTTGGCATCGAGATTGCTCAGCGGTTCATCCATCAGGAACACCGACGGCTCGCGGGCCATGGCGCGTCCCAAGGCCACCCGTTGTTTTTGACCTCCCGAAAGCTCCTTGGGGAGACGGTCGAGCAGGTGGTCCAGCTCAAGCGCCTCAGCGACTTCGTTGACACGGGCTTCGATCCGACGTTCCCGCGCAGAGGGAATCCGCAGTGCTTGCGGTAGCGAGCGAGTGCGGCGATGCAATTGATCCTGGAGCTGCTCAAAAGGCCGGCGTTGGCGGCTGCGCCGAAGCCCGAAACTGAGGTTCTCCCTCACGCTCAGGTGGGGGTAGAGGGCATAGCTCTGAAACACCATGGCCACATCCCTTTGGGCAGGCCTCAGCTGCGTAATCGCTTGATTGCCGATCCGGATCTCTCCTTCAGTCGGAGCATCCAAGCCCGCGAGCAGCCGCAGCAGGGTGCTTTTGCCGCAGCCCGATGGGCCGACCAGCACGAGGAACTCCCCATCCTCAATGCTGAGATCAAGCTGGCGGATGACATCCACCGGGGCGCTGCCCCCACGGCTTGGGAAAGTTTTGCTCAGCCTTTCAAAGCGAACGCCCGCCACAGCTGAGCCCCAGGTAGACGCGATCTTAGGGTTGATGGTTGGCCATGACCGAGGCTTGACGTGCAATTCATTGACCAAGCCAGAGTGAGCGTTCGGGCTGGACGCGGTGGTGACGGGATCGTGGCGTTCCGGCGGGAAAAGTATGTGCCGGCTGGTGGGCCTTCTGGTGGCGACGGTGGCCATGGCGGGAATGTGGTGCTGGAAGCCGATCCCAACCTTCAAACCCTGCTGGATTTCAAATACAAACGCTTATTCCCTGCGGTGGATGGACGGCGGGGAGGTCCGAATCGCTGTACGGGTGCTTCGGGGCCTGATTTGGTGATCAAGGTGCCCTGCGGCACCGAAGTACGCCACCTGACCACAGGAATCCTGTTGGGAGATCTCACGGATGGAGGTGAGCAGTTGGTGGTCGCTTTTGGGGGGCGTGGTGGCCTCGGCAATGCTCACTACCTCAGCAACCGCAATCGCGCCCCGGAGAAATGCACCGAAGGCCGTGATGGTGAGGAATGGCCACTTCAGTTGGAGCTCAAGCTGCTCGCCGAGGTGGGCATCATCGGCTTGCCCAATGCCGGAAAGAGCACCTTGATCAGCGTGCTATCCGCGGCGCGTCCAAAGATTGCTGATTACCCCTTCACCACCCTGGTCCCCAACCTTGGTGTTGTGCGTCGACCCACCGGAGACGGCACCGTCTTTGCCGATATCCCTGGGTTGATTGCTGGTGCGGCCCAAGGCGCTGGCCTGGGCCATGATTTCCTTCGCCATATCGAACGCACGCGCCTGTTGATCCACATGGTGGATGCCGGTTCAGAAGACCCTGTGGCCGATCTGCAGGTGGTCGAGCAGGAGCTGGAGGCCTACGGCCATGGATTGGTGGATCGTCCCCGTTTGTTGGTGCTCAACAAGTTGGAACTCCTGGATGAAGAGGAGCGAGACGAGCAGGTGAAACGCCTTGAAGAGGCCAGTGGTCGACCCGTGCTGCTTACGTCTGCGGCGATGGGGCAAGGGCTCGATCAGTTGCTTCAGCGGGTCTGGGCTGAGCTAGGGGTCTGATGAAGACCTGTTGTGCCTTTGTTGTTGCCTTCCGTTGACGTGGCGATAACTGGGTTCTGAACTGGTCTGTGCTGTGACCTTCTACATCTGTTTGGACGAGCGAGGAGGCATGATCGCCCGCTGTCAGACCGATGCGGAGGTGGAGCTGCTCCGTCGTCGTGGGCAGCGCATTGCCTCGGTGCAACCCATGGCTCCTCAAGATGCGGTGGTCTGCGGACTCAACAGCCGATCTCTGGAGCTCGAAGACGAACTCTGAGGCAAAAAAAACCTGCTGCGCCATCGCAGCAGGTGATGAATCAGAGGTTTGATTGAGAAATCAGTCGTCGTAGACGCGGCATTCGTCGGCGTCGGGATTGGCTTCGCAGTAGAGCTCCAGGGGAGTGGGGTCGTGGGAA
>JAAZVJ010000236.1 GCA_018623675.1 Synechococcus sp. HW_metabat.54
CGGCCTGAGCTGGAACTCTCAATTCCAAGCTCGGTGCAGGCCACGATTCTGCGCAAGTTCCGGGCAGGGTTGAATGTCTGCCGAACCAGCCTTGACAGGCTGGAGCCGCTCCGCGGTCAATTTGACACTCAGGAGTTACGACAGCTCCAACTGATCGAAACAGTCGTGAGTCGCTACTCACCGCGGAGAGTGGCGGCATCACCCACCATGAGCCGCGATCCAGATCCGCTACCGCGGTCGCTACTGGGAGTTGTCGACCGCATGCGGAGGCAACTCGACCCCACCGCTGAGGCCACCCTCGTTGCTGGTTTCCGACGACGACGGGATTCAACCTTGATTTCACTCAAGGTGTTGCTGCTGCTGATCCTGGTGCCTTTGCTGATTCAGCAGACCAGTCGCACCTATCTGATCAGCCCGATGGTCGATCGTTTTGCCCCCGATCTCCCCTTTCTCACCTATCCGAAACCGCAGCTGGAGGAAGAGGCCGTTGAGAAACTGCGCGTCTTCAAAGCTGAAATCGAGTTCGACGCACTGCTCAAAGGCAAAGCCATCCCAACCCAGGAAGAACTGCAACAGGCACTCGCCTCCAAGGCAGAAGAACTCAAGGAAGAAGCAGACAACGCCAGCACAAGGGCAGTCAAGAACGTCTTGTCTGATCTGGCTGCACTGATCGCTTTTGCCGTGGTCTGCCTAATGAGCAGGGAAGAACTACGCGTCTTGCGTGGATTTTTTGATGAGGCGGTTTACGGGCTCAGCGATTCAGCCAAGGCCTTCGCGATCATCCTGTTTACGGATATTTTTGTGGGCTTCCACAGTCCTGAAGGTTGGACCGTTCTTCTGGACGGAATTGCTTACCACTTTGGTTTCCCTGCACAAGAGAATTTCATTCTTCTGTTCATCGCCACCTTTCCGGTGATCCTCGCCACTATTTTCAAGTACTGGATCTTCCGCTACCTCAATAGGGTCAGCCCCTCTTCCGTGGCCACGCTTCGGGGCATGAATGGTGGCGGCTAACAACCTTGTGCTCGTGAGCGGCCCCAGCAGGGGTGGCAAAAGTCGCTGGGCCGAATCCCTGCTCAAGGATTGTCCGAAGGTCACCTACGTGGCGACATCGGCACCACGCCCGAACGATCCTTCATGGCAAGCACGGCTTGAGCTGCACAAAACTCGCCGCCCCAGCTGCTGGAACCTCCTGGAAACCACAGACCAATTGCCTGAAGAGCTATCGAGACTGGGCTCCGACCAGGCCCTGTTGATTGATGCTCTGGGTGGTTTTGTTGCCTCATGCCTTGAGCTCGATCCAATCCTGTGGGACAACCGTTGCCAGGCTTTAATCCAAGCGATCAAAGCCCACGCAGGCCAGGTGGTGGTGGTGATTGAGGAAACGGGCTGGGGCGTCGTACCCGCCACGGCCATTGGTGGCCTCTTCCGTGATCGACTGGGAGCCCTTGCCCAGCAACTCGAACAACACAGCGAAAGGAGTTGGCTCGTGGTTCAGGGTCGCGCCCTTGATCTCCATGCACTAGGAGTTCCGATTTGATGCTGAAACCATCACCCCTGCGCATTGCCCTCTTTGAACCGAGGATTCCGCCCAACACGGGCAACATTGCGCGGACGAGTGCAGCGTTTCAACTGCCGCTGTCGTTGATCGAGCCCCTGGGGTTCAAGATCGACGACAAGACTCTGAAGCGAGCAGGGCTCGATTACTGGCCTCACGTGGACATCACCACCCACGCCAACTTCGAAGCGTTTGTGCAAGCTTTGCCTCAACCGTTCCGCTTAATTGCCTGCAGCCGCCATCAGGGAGCATCCCTGAGCAGCTTTGAGTTCCAACAGGGGGATGTGCTCCTGTTCGGCAGGGAAGACACAGGACTTCCACAGGACGTGCGCGATCAATGCGACGCAATCTGCACGATCCCCATGCGAGGCCATGAGCAGGTGCGCAGCCTCAACCTGTCTGTAGCGACAGCTCTTGTGAGCTTCCAGGCTGGCTTGAAGCTGGGTTTGTGGTGATCCACAACCTGGGCCAAGACCCCTTGCGCCGGGCAGTTCCGCTCG
Organism: Synechococcus sp. HW_metabat.54; assembly: GCA_018623675.1. Taxonomy (GTDB): domain Bacteria; phylum Cyanobacteriota; class Cyanobacteriia; order PCC-6307; family Cyanobiaceae; genus Synechococcus_C. Next base: position 2,059 of record JAAZVJ010000236.1, read on the forward strand.
CTACTTTCAGCCGGACTCAGGGTTGTGGCGGCTTCTCCGGGTCTGTCGTTTTCTTACGCGGTGATGAAGCCCCTCCCCATTCTGGCCATCACATCAGCCATTCCGATCCTTGGCTTAGCCGCCATCGGATCGCAGCCTGGAATCGCCGATGGTCGCCATCACACTGGGGCACAGGACTTCTTGCTGGCCTCTGCTCCACCACCTGTGGACATCTCCAAGGTTTGGGTGAAGGTGCTCAACGATGTCTCTCTTGAGGATCTCGCCGAAGACATCAATGTTGAGGCCGGCACGCTCGCAGAACTGAACGAAACCGGCAAAGACGCTTCTTTCAAGAAAGGGCAATGGGTTGTTTTGCCACAAGCCAACAGGCGTCTGCTAGCACTCTCGAGCTACCTCGACGCACGTCAAACCCGGGATAGCGCACCACTGCTTGCACCCCCATCACCCACAGACGTGGTGAAAGTCTCCAGCGGAGAATCGGTCTCCACCATTGCTGCACGGCACGGCCTGAGCCTTACCGAGCTGCGCAAGCTCAACCCTGGCGTCAATCTGGCCCGCCTCGTGGTGGGTTCACAGGTTCGTGTGGCTAAAGCATCGCCAGGGGCACTACTCGCCATTCGCCCCACGATCTCTGGAGGCGCGAGCTGGCCTGCTCTCCCCTCCCTGCCTGGTGGC
>JAAZVJ010000237.1 GCA_018623675.1 Synechococcus sp. HW_metabat.54
GGACATCTCCAAGGTTTGGGTGAAGGTGCTCAACGATGTCTCTCTTGAGGATCTCGCCGAAGACATCAATGTTGAGGCCGGCACGCTCGCAGAACTGAACGAAACCGGCAAAGACGCTTCTCTCAAGAAAGGGCAATGGGTTGTTTTGCCACAAGCCAACAGGCGTCTGCTAGCACTCTCGAGCTACCTCGACGCACGTCAAACCCGGGATAGCGCACCTCTGCTTGCCCCCCCATCACCCACAGACGTGGTGAAAGTCTCCAGCGGGGAATCGGTCTCCACCATTGCTGCACGGCACGGCCTGAGCCTTACCGAGCTGCGCAAGCTCAACCCTGGCGTCAATCTGGCCCGGCTCGTGGTGGGTTCACAGGTTCGTGTGGCCAAAGCAGCGCCAGGGGCACTACTCGCCATTCGCCCCACGATCTCTGGAGGCGCGAGCTGGCCTGCTCTCCCCTCCCTGCCTGGTGGCGAGCTGAACCGCTTTCAGACCTACTTATGGCCTACCAAAGGGGTCTTCACCTCTGGCTATGGGTGGCGATGGGGGCGTATGCATAAAGGCATCGACATTGCCAACAACGTTGGTACCCCGATTGTTGCCGCAAAAGACGGCATCGTTGTGTACTCAGGTTGGAGCAGTGGATATGGCTATTTAGTTGAACTTAGCCATGGCGATGGCACTTCCACTCGCTACGCCCACAACAGCCGGCTGCTTGTTCGCAAAGGCCAAATTGTTCCTCAGGGCCAAACCATTTCTTTAATGGGCAGCACCGGTCGCAGCACCGGCCCTCACCTGCACTTCGAAATTCGCAGGCCCGGAGGCGCTGCCGTCGATCCAATGCGCCTTCTCCCTAGTCGTCGCACCTGATTGGCGGCAGGCGATCGTTTAAACTCTTTGGGTCCGACAGGGTAGCTCAGCTGGTTAGAGCGGCGGATTCATAACCCGCAGGTCGGGAGTTCAAGTCTCCCCCTTGTCATTCAAATAAAAAGCCCAACTCTTGAGAGTTGGGCTTTTTATTTGCCTTATTACCTGATCAAAACGAAGAATCAACGCATCTCGATTGCATTCAGTCGTTCACGAAAGGAACGAGGCGTATCAACAGATTTTTCCGGCAAAAGACTATCGCCTGTGTGATTTTCAAGCGCGTTAGGACGACGCTGGGAACGCACAGGCTGACCGCGCCTTGGCTTGACCTGAAGGGTGAGCTCCTTGGTTTGCGCGTCTCTGATCAGTGGTTGCGCCTTGAGCTCGCTGCGCACCTGATTCAGCAAACGGAAATGACCCGTGCTGCTGAACTTTCTCAAAAGCGCCTGATCCCAGGACATCGAGCGTTTAATCATGCATTCAGTTTAAGCCTGGGTCAGCTGATCTCTAGGTACATCCACCTCCCCAACGCAGGGAAAGACCGTGATAAATTGACAAAAGCAACTGGTAGTCGATTCGACTTCGCGTAAGAAATCAAATCGCTGCTAGGGCTGAACCATCGCTCTTCCATCATGACCGCCACCGGCGCTCTGCGCGTGGGTCAACAGGCCCCCGATTTCACCGCCACCGCAGTGGTTGACCAGGAATTCAAAGAGGTCACCCTGTCGCAGTACCGCGGCAAGTACGTGGTGCTGTTCTTCTACCCGCTCGACTTCACCTTCGTGTGCCCCACGGAGATCACTGCATTCAGCGACCGCTATGCAGATTTCTCCAGCAAGAACACCGAAGTGCTCGGCGTTTCTGTTGACAGCCAGTTCAGCCACCTCGCCTGGATCCAAACCCCTCGTAACCAGGGCGGCCTGGGCGACATCGCTTACCCCCTCGTTGCCGACCTCAAGAAAGAGATCGCTTCGGCTTACAACGTGCTCGACGAGGACGCTGGCGTCGCTCTGCGTGGCCTGTTCATCATCGATCCCGATGGTGTGATCATGCACTCCACCATCAACAACCTGCCCGTGGGCCGCAACGTTGATGAGACCCTGCGCGTTCTGCAGGCCTTCCAGTACGTGCAATCCCATCCCGATGAGGTTTGCCCCGCTAACTGGACTCCTGGCGAGAAGACCATGAAGCCAGACCCCGTCGGCAGCAAAGAGTTCTTCGCAGCCGTCAACTGAGGCCTCATCAGGTTTCATCCAACCGCCCCTCAGGGGCGGTTTTTTTATGGCAAGACAGGTGCGGAAACGACAGGCTCAGGATCTTCATTCGCCAAAGTTGTGGCTTGTTGCTCGCCAAAGAGCGCTCGAAGAGCATCGTTGAGAGTCGCCTCCATCGCCACCCGTCGTCCATCACTCACAACCACCCTGATCAACGTGGGCAATCCTCCGCGGGTGGCCCGCAGGTACACAGGTTCCACATAGAGCAGTGCATCACTGATCGGCAAGACGAGCAGATTCCCTTGAATCACTTCCGAACCTGCACGGTCCCAAAGACCAAATTGCTGACTGATCGCAGGGTCTTGATTGATGATTGCCTGCACTTGCTCTGGGCCGAACACAGCATGGTCTGAGGGGAAGCGCAGCAAAACCATTTCCCCGTAGTGTTCTCCATCACTCCGCGCAGCAAGCCAAGCGGAAAGATTCGGCCTTGCCAGAGGCGTTAGAGGCTGGAGAAGCAAAAACTCAGACTGCTCTGAGGGATCAAGCTGAGCAGTGATGTGATAAGGAGAAACGGGAATCTGGCGCTTGCCGTACAACTCCAATGGCACCTGCCACACATCATCACC
>JAAZVJ010000238.1 GCA_018623675.1 Synechococcus sp. HW_metabat.54
AGTTTGCTGATCACCGCTGGGCTGTTTGCTCTGCTCCAGATCTGGTGGATTGCATCGTTGCTCCGCCGGAATCAACGCAACAGCCTTGCGGCGCCGATGAGCTCCAAAGCCTTCCGTTCCCAGCTCGAGCGCATCTTCCGCGATAGCCCCTGATCGAGTGACTTGCCGATCCCTGAGAATGCCTCCAGCCTGATGGCATGGCGTCCTATCTCAAGATTCGCGCGGTCAGTCGGGATGATGTGCCGCTGATTACCGATTGGGCCCGTCACGAAGGGTTCGCGCCCGGTAAGGGGGATGTGGGCATCTATCGCCAGACCGATCGGCAGGGCATCTGGGTGGGGTGTTTGGCAGGAGAACCGATTGGTTGCATTGCGGGGGTTCGATACAACCTGGCCTATGGCTTTTTGGGGCTCTTTATCGTTCGCCCCGATTGGCGTGGTCAGGGCTATGGCCGGCAGCTCTGGGACTGCGCACTTGGCCATCTCGAGGATGTGGCTTGCATTGGGTTGGAAGCGGCGGAAAGCCGCATCGCCGATTACGCCGGTTGCGGATTTCAAGCTGCGTCTCCCACGACGCGCTGGCAATGGGCAAAATCGCCAACTTTTGAGGAGGCCTGTGGGGGTGCCGCACCGGATGGCCTGATGTTGGTGCAGGGCGAGGCCATTCCTGAGGCTGTACTCCAGGTTTATGACGCTCAACGCGAGTTGAGCCCCCGGCCCCACTTCCTTTCTGATTGGTTACACCATCCCGCTGGCACTGTGCTGGCCCTCTTGGATGGCAATCAGGTCTGCCATGGATTCGCAAGGATTCGCCCCTGTTTGCTGAAGAAAGGAGAGGGATGGCGCATTGGTCCGTTGTTGGCGGACTCCCCATCCTTGGCGGAGTATTTGATTCAACAGCTCCTTGTGGCCCACCCAGGCGTGGTGTTGATTGATTCGCCTGGAGGGAATCCTGCGGCTGCGCCACTAATGCAGCGCCTTGGTTTTGTTGCTGTCGACCGAACCCTGCGGATGTATCGGGGTGTGATGCCGACCCAAAGTCTTGAGGATGTTTACGGCCTGGCGTGTCTGGAATTGGGTTAGTTGGCTGGTTTCACAGTTGCACCATTCCGCAGCGCATGCCTTTCAGGACCGCTTGTACTCGATTGTTCACTCCCAGGGTCTTTAGAAGTCGTTTGGTGTAGGTGCGCGAGGTTTCTTCGCTCACCACCAATTGCTCGGCAATCTCCCGGTCGGTGAGGCCTTGGGCCAGCCGATCGAGCACTTCGTATTCGCGGGGCGTAAGTCTCGGACAGCTCAGGTATGGGAGATGGCCAGACCGCAATGACTCACTTCTGTAATGGTGATGTCCCATCACCGCCAAGACGGCGGCTTCGAGAGGTTTGCGATCTTCGATGATGTCGGCTTCCGCGACCACCGCTTCCAACCAAGGGGCGTTGGCATATTCCACAGGAATGGCGTCACCGAGAGCGAGAACCACAACCTTCAGGCCAGGTTGCAGCGTGCGGGCTTTTTGGGTGAGCTCGAATCCATTCCCCTTCTCCAGTTGATCCGTGCAAATCAACAGCTCGAAAGGCTCTTGCTTGAGATAGTTCAAGCAGCTGTCTTCATCGGTGACGGCACAGCCGATCTTTTCCTGATCGCGAAAGCATTCACAGAAGCAGCGCAGAAAGAAGCGCCCTTTCATGGCCAGAGCAACCTTGCCGGTCACCGAGACGGACAGGACATGCTCCTCGGTTGCCTGGCCGTCTTGGGTCTGCAGATAGGGGGTTAGATCCATGCGCTGTCTGGCAGGGAACGGTCGTGGTGAGGACAGTTCCTTCTTCAGGTTGACTCTTTGATCGTCTCGGTGAGGACAATCGCGGTTTAGTCGTCATAAACCCGGCACTCGGGAGCATCGGGGTTCAGGTCGCAATGCAGCTCAAGGGCTGTGGGGTCGTGGTGATCGTCTGGGTGGTTCTTTTGATACTTCTCCAGCTGAGAAAGTTCATCGCTGTAGTGGGCTTCCTTGGCACTATTGCCGTTTTTGCGGGCTGCTTCGATTTCAAAGCGGTCGCGGCTGATGTGCTTTTCGATGCTGTCCATGCATCCGTGTAAGTGACCTCAATCACTTAGGGCTTATTGGGGAGTAAGAGCTACCCCCATAAGGGGACCATTGGTTTGATCCCAAATGGGGGGCGACGGGCCATTGGTGATTAAGGCAGTGTCTCCTTACGTTCCAGGAGCTTTCAGCCATGTCGGTGTCACCTGCGATCACCATTGGTGAGCTGGAGGCTAAGTACCCCTTGTATTGCAAGGCGCTTCGCATGCTTCTCCTCGAAGGCCGCACGCCTCAGCAGTTGCAGCGCACTCTTTGCTGGGAACGGCTCAACACCTTGCATCATTCTCTCCCCCGCCGCTACAAGTCTCCCGATCATTTGGCCGTGCTTTATCAGCGTCAGCTTGATGATCAACGTGCTAAGGCGGCTGTTGATTCCGGTGCGACTCGTGCCTGAATGGTTGAGCTTTTTTGTGAGTTCTCAACCAAAGTGTGAGCCCCTTCGCTGATGCTTAGTGGCGAGGTGAGGTCTTGGCGCGTCGGCGTCGCTTGGTTTTCATCGGTGCCGGAGCCATCCGTTGGTAAAGCGTTTCTGGATGTAGAAATTGCAAGGGCATTGCTTGGTGCAGTCGTCGCAAGCGTTGCCAGCACACGGA
>JAAZVJ010000239.1 GCA_018623675.1 Synechococcus sp. HW_metabat.54
AAGCGGCAATAGCTTGATCACCGCGGGCAGCGGATGGCAGAGAGGGCCAGTGGCCACCAATGCGCTCGAGATTCTCAGCAATGGGCTCGCCATTACTGGTGGCATACGCCTTCGGATCTGCCGAAGCAGTGCCCGCCATGCCTTTGCATCCCACCATCGTCGACTCCTCGTCGGCGAAGGCGATCACCTCCAAGGGATGACGCAAGCGCAGGTGTTGATCAGCAAGAGATCGCACCACCTCAAGGCCGGCCAACACCCCCAACACGCCATCAAAACGACCACCCGTTGGCACGGTGTCGAGATGGGAACCCGTGACCAGTGCAGGCAAACCAGGCTGAAGGCCCTCCAGGCGACCGATCAGATTTCCGGCAGGATCCACCCGCACAGCCATCCCCGCCTCACGCATCCACAGCGCCAGTTGCTCGCGGCCTTCCACATCAGCTGCACTAAACCCGCGACGGCAAACGGTGCCATCGGTGTTACCACCAATGGAGGCCATGCGCTCCAGGGTTCCGATGAAGCGACCACGATTCGGGGCTGCGGCTGAGGAGCCAAGCTCAGTGGCCGCAACAGAACCTGGATGAGGGCTCGAGAGCAACTGCGGCAATGGCGGAAACCTGTCCTTCAAAAGGACTCCCACCATCGCCGCCCCAGCGAAAAACGCCTGTCGTCAATGCAACGGTTTAAACCTGATCAAAGAATTCAGGCCACCACGGGCACCCGCCAACCCAAACGCTCGGCTTCCGCCTGAGCCTGCGCCGGCACATCCGCCGCCACAAACATGCGATGCAGCATCTGAACACCAAGCAGGTGGTTGATCACGGCATCCATCTGCACACGATCCGCATCGGTGGTGGCTGGATCATCGTGGCGGGCAAAGAGTGCATCAACACCCTCTTTGCTGAGCAAGCCCGCTTCAGCGATCGCCTCGTGGCTGAGGTAGTCATCGGCCAGCTGTTTCATCTGCGCCCACTTCTCCGGTTCGGTATGGGCTGGAGGTGCCATGAAGGCAAATTTTTCCCGCTTGTAGAGCACCTCAGGGAGAAGCCCGGCCATGGCCTCGCGCAAAACGTACTTCTCCGTTTTTCCCTTAATCCTCAACTCAGGCGGCACCTGCACAGCAGCGGCTGCCAAATGGTGATCGAGGAATGCAGGCCGCGCTTCCATCGAATTAGCCATGTCCACACGATCGCCACCCCAGGTGAGGATCTGGCCCTCCAGCATCGTTTTGATCCAGACGTATTGGGCCTTATCCAGAGCGTGGCGGCCATCGAGTTGATCCCGATCCAGCTGAGCCGCAATCGCCTTTCCGGGGGAATAGCCGGCGAGCGCTTGGCGGTGCTCATCCGCGAGTAGGGCCGGCACCAGCGGTGCACAAGCCAACCAAGGTTGCAAACAACTGGGCGTGAACCCCACCACAGCATCGAGGTCGGGGTCGTCCACCTGATCAGCCGCCAACATCGCTCCCTGCACGAGGGAATTCGATTGCTGCAACAGGGTCTCCCAGGCTTGGCGTTCGTCGTCCGGCAAATCATCCAAACCGTGCAGGAACATGTCGCGACGGAAGGCGGGATAGCCGCCAAACAACTCGTCGGAACCTTCACCCGTCATCACCACCTTGTAGTCAACGCTGTTGACATGGCGGCTCATCAGGTATTTCGCCACCGCCAGGGTGTTGTAAATCGTGCGTTCCGTATGCCAGAGCGTCTGCTCCATATGGCCATACAACTCACGGCCCGAAAGGCGCATCAGATCCTGCTCAGCACCGGTGGCATCGGCCATTTCCCGAGCGATCGGCGATTCGTCGTAGCGGGCATCGTCGAAACCAATGGTGAAGGCCTTCACTGGTGACTGACTCACCGCAGACGCCAAGCCAAGAATGGAACAGCTGTCGATGCCGCCGGAGAGGTAACAACCCACCGGCACATCCGCCACCATCCGCAACTCCACCGCTTCAAGGAGAGCAGCCCGCACTGCAGCGATGTGATCAGCCTCGGAGAGGCTGCGATCCCGTTCGTGCTTGCGGGGGAAATTCACATCCCAATAGGCCCACTCCGACACCTCAAGCCGGCCACCCGTGCGCTGCACTTTGAGCACATGGCCAGGCTTCACCTGATGCACCCCTTCAAAAGCGGTCGTGCCCGGCACCATCGTTTGCATCAGCTGATGGAACAGGCCTTCAGAGGTGAAGCGTCGTTCCACTGCCGGATGGGCAAAGAGCACCTTCAATTCAGACCCGAACACCAGGCCCTGGGGCGTCATCGCCCAATACTGAGGCTTGATGCCAAAGCGATCGCGCACCAAATACAAACAGTCCTGGGCTCGATCAAACAGGGCAAACGCAAATTCCCCGCGCAGCAAGGGCAAGGTCGCTTCAAGACCCTGGCGCTGATAGAGACGCAACAGGATCTCGGAATCACTTTTGGAGCTGAAACGCACCCCTTGGGCCGTGAGGTCGGCGCGAATGCGCTGAAAGTCATAAAACTCGCCGTTATGCGCCATCAACACTTCACCGCCATCGGTGAGAAAGGGCTGACGGGCTCGCGATTCGTTCAGATCAATGATCGAAAGGCGTGCATGGCAAAACCCCACACCCGCATCGTCGATTGTTTCAACACCAAATCCATCGGGGCCTCGATGGACCTGGATCGCCGCCATGTTGACCAACAACTGCGGATCGACCGCCCGTTGCG
>JAAZVJ010000240.1 GCA_018623675.1 Synechococcus sp. HW_metabat.54
CTCGAGGAATCTGCCCTGTTGCTGCCCGGCGGCGCCCCCTTGATCATCTATGGCCCATTCATGCGCAATGGTGCTCACACGAGTGCAAGCAATGCCGCCTTCGACCAATCCCTGAGGGAACGCAACCGTGAGTGGGGGTTGAGAGAGCTGAATCAAGTGACAGCCGTCGCCGCCAACGCAGGCTTCAAGCTGGACGAGGTGATCTCCATGCCCGCCAACAACCTGACCCTTGTGCTTCGGAACAGGTAAAGGGAGGACTTCTTGCCAGACGCCATCAGGCCGTACACAATTCAGCCGTAACGAGAAGAGAAGAAATGAATCTTGGTGCGTTCTTGATCAAGATTGTCATCGGCTTTGGCATCACCCTGTTCTTGTCATTTCTATGCAAGAAGTTTTTTCCTCGCTTCACCAAGAGAAGCAAAACCAACTTTGACGACTTTGTTCTAAACGCCCTAGCCGATTCACTCATACCTCTCGGGATTGTCATCGTCTTGATCCTCACAATGGAGGAGCTTGGCTTACCGGTCAACGTGAAATGGGTTTACGACACATCCCTAAAGAGTATTGGAACAATCGTCCTGATTCGCCTTGTCAATCGAATCGGTTCACGCTTTCTGACGGGTGTCGCAAGACGCACGGGCGCTTCAGACCTAGAGCAATTACTTCAGAATTTATTGCCACTCCTCAGAGCAGTGGTCTGGGGAATCGGAACCCTGGTTCTTCTCCAGAGCCTGGGCGTGAAGATGACGGTGGTCTGGGGATTGCTCAGCGCAGGTGGCATCGGCATTGGCTTGGCCCTGAGGGAGCCAGCGCAAGAACTTTTCGCCTATTTGATGATTCTTTTGGACAAGCCCTTCTCTGTAGGTCAGTTCATATCGGTGGGGTCAATATCAGCAACGGTGGAACGAATCGGGGTTCGTTCTACCCATTTACGCAGTCTGCGCGGAGAACAAGTGGTGATGAACAATTCAACCCTCACAGGCTCCGCAATCCTCAACTTCGCCGAAATGGCACAACGCCGGATGATCTATTCAATTGGTGTCACCTACAGCACATCCGTCGAGCAGATGAAGTCAATTCCTCAGATAACTCAAGCCATCGTCAATGCTCAGGAGCACAGCACCTTCGACCGCTGCCACTTCACCGAATTCGCTGATTCAAGCTTGAATTTTGAACTTGTTTATTACATCGACACCCGCGACTACACCGTCGCGTTGAACGAACAGCAAGCGATCAACCTCGGAATCATGGAGGCCTTCGCCCAAGAAGGCATCGACTTTGCCTTCCCAAGCCGGACGCTCTACCTGGAGGGAGAATCACTCAGCGGCGGACCTTCTTGAGCGGTCGGAGCCGCAGATCGCCAGACGACACCACCAATCAACAGAGCCAAGGCCCCCAAAGCAGCGGCAAGAGGAATCAGGCGACGTTGATCCGGACTGGTCTCAAGAGCGTTCTGGACGGAGATGTTGTCGCGTCGTGACGCCAGAAATGCCCCTTGCCGGCATCGGGTGCAGACGGTGTTGCTGATGCCGGAATTTTTCAACTTGAAGCCGTAACGCCCAGGAATCTCAACGGGCGTTCCGCAGTTCGAGCAGGAGAGAGAAAAAACAGCCATGGGGAATTTGCCCTCGATTCAGATTTATCACCCTGGTTTCACTCCAACGGAATGGCACCCCTGGCACAAACAGAACCCCAACAGAGACTGTGGTCCACCGTCCAGAAGGGTTCCACCTCACGCCAGGACTCGCCCTGACGAACCCGCATCATCATCTGGCCGCTGCCGTCATGAATGAATTCGACGCGCTGCTGATTCCAGGTCAACACCCAGCGCTCTCCAGGACTGGAGGCCACCATCCGACAGGGACTCCAGGCCTGCTGGGCAATCCGGCAACGCATCGAGGCCGCTGCTGCTGAGCCACCTCCTGCTGAACTGCCGACCAGCAGCAGAACAGCGGTCCAGAGCTGAATGCGAAACACAGACACTGACTCGACAACACGCTGGCGAAAGCCCTCCTCTTCACCATGGGGCCGGGCGATGGTCAAGCCGATGAGCCCCACCGGAACTCTTCAGGGTTTGGTGTCTGTCAGGATTTGATCAGACCAGTTGCTGATCGTGCCGCGTTTTCAAGCCCGCGTCCTCGTGCGTTTGCGCCCCTCTGTGCTCGATCCAGCCGGAGAAGCCGCGCGTGGTGCCGCTGAACGACTTGGGGTGGAAGGCCTCAGCAAACTGCGCATCGGCAAAGCCGTGGAAATGGAGCTGGAGGCTCCTGATGAAGCCGAGGCCCGCCGCCGGCTGGAGCTGCTCAGTGATCGACTGCTGGCCAACCCAGTCATCGAAGACTGGACTCTGGAGCTGCAGCAGTCATGAGCATCGGGGTCATCGTTTTTCCCGGCTCCAACTGCGACCGGGATGTGCAATGGGCAACCGAGGGCTGCCTTGGGATGAGCACGCGCCGGGTCTGGCATGAGGAAACCGACCTGAGCGGCTTTGACGCCATCGTTCTGCCCGGCGGTTTCAGCTATGGCGACTACCTGCGTTGCGGCGCCATTGCCCGCTTCGCACCAGCCCTTCAGTCCTTGATCGACTTTGCCGCCAAGGGCGGTCGCGTGCTGGGTATCTGCAACGGATTTCAGGTGCTCACCGAACTGGGCCTGCTCCCCGGTGCCCTCACCCGGA
>JAAZVJ010000028.1 GCA_018623675.1 Synechococcus sp. HW_metabat.54
GCCAGAGGAAGGGCCACGGGTGGAGAGCGATGTTCACGGGGCTAGTGCAGGCGGTTGGCAGGCTGGAACGACGCGGGCAGCAGCTACTGGTGAGTGGCTGTGCTCCTTTCGCTCCGCTTCAATTGGGGGACAGCGTGGCGGTGGACGGGGTCTGTCTGACCGTTGCCGCGTGTGTGGGTGATGGCTTTCTCGCTGATGTGAGCGAAGAGACGCTCCAACGCACCACCCTGGGTGCCAAATCCATGGGGCGTGGAGCGGTCAATCTGGAGCCAGCCCTGCGTTTGGCCGATCGCCTTGGGGGGCATTTGGTCAGTGGCCATGTGGATGGCGGTGGCACGGTGACGGCGATTGATGCCTTGCCTCAGTCGTGGCGCCTGGAGTTGGCCTGGAACGATCCTGCCTATGGCCGTTACGTGGTGGAGAAGGGCAGCATTGCCGTTGATGGCATCAGCCTCACGGTGGCCGGTTGTGCTGAGCAGGGTGGCCGTTTTTGGGTCGCAGTGATCCCCCATACCTGGGCCTCAACCGCGCTCCAGTACCTGAAAGTGGGTGCCGCTGTGAACCTTGAGGCAGATGTGATCGCCCGCTACACAGAGCGGCTGCTGGCCCAGAACGGAGCCGCCGATCCGCACTCGGCCAACGCCAAGCAACCTTCGATCACCCAAGCCTGGCTTGCAGAGAATGGCTGGGCCTAATGAGGGCCCTTAAGACGCCTCGTCTGACCGGTTGCTGGCGCTGTTGGCATCGCCGCTTTGATCGAGGGGCAACAGTGAGATGGAGCCCGAGTCTTTGTGCAGTTCGATTCTGAATTCCTGGCCGGGTTCTAAGCCCAGGCGGCGGGTGTAGGCATGGCCGATCAGCAGATTGCCGTTGCCATGCACGCGGGTGCGGAACTCGGCCTGGCGTCCCCGTGGTCCACCCCCACCCGTACTCATGGAGGGAAGGGTGTATCCCTTCGCTTCAACAAGAGCCTTGTAGAAACTCTTTTTGAGCACCCTGCCACTGGGGCCGACGTAGCCGCACCCACGGGCAATCTCATCTTCACGTCGATTGCTAAGGGCACGGGCCTTATCGAGGAGTTCCTGGCCGACCAGCATCTGATCAGGACGAGTTGACTGAATTGTGGCCATCCAGGGCAAGTGCGGCAAGGCACCTGGCTTGTTTTAAAAGCCGCCTTCTTAGAGCAAATAAAGGATCAGGAAAAGCACAACCCAAATGCCATCCACGAAGTGCCAGTAGAGCTCAACGGCTTCGAGGGGAAATTGATTGTGAGCTGTGACACGACCGGATGGTGTTCGGCATTGCCACCACACAATCAAGATCATCAGGGCGCCAAGGGTGACATGGAGGCCGTGAAAGCCAGTCAGGGCGTAGAAGGTGCTGGCGTAGAGGTTGTCGGTCAACCCAAAGGGGAGCGTGAAATATTCCACCATCTGGCTCACAAGGAAGGCCAGGCCGAGCACGGCGGTGACCATTAACCACTGACGACACGCACGATTGTCTGCCAGCCGTAACTTCTGCCCGGCTTTGTGGAACGTGGCGCTGCTCACCAGCAGAAGCACCGTGTTCAAAATCGGCAGCGGTAGTTCCAGCTCGTACACCGCGTCTGGTTGCAGCGGGTTGACTGCATGAAAGGTGAGATAGGCGGCAAAGAAACCTGCAAAGGTCATGGCATCAGCCACCAGGAACGTGGCCACACCAAACATGCGGTGATCGCCATGCTCGTGGGGGGCGACGTCGTTGGTGGCGGAAGGATCGGCTTGGTTCAGGGTGGTCATTTGCCGCTGCTCCAAAGGTCACGACCACTGGTGGCTTTGAGGTCGATTTGGTCTATGGGCACGCCATACCCGTAGGGCTCCTCCACCAGGGGCGCTTCTCCCACCCAGTTCTCTACGGGAGGCGGAGAGCTGGTGAGCCATTCGGGGGTGAGCGCTTTCCAGGGGTTGTCGCCAGCAATTTCACCGTTGAAAGCACTGGCCACCACATTCCAGAGGAATGGCAGGGTGCTGATGGCCATCAACAGGGCTCCCACACTGCTGATTTGGTTGATGAAGGCGAATTGCGGGTCGTATTCAGCGACGCGTCTGGGCATGCCGTTTAGGCCTAGCCAGTGCTGGGGTGCAAAGCAGAGGTTGAACCCGATGAAGGTCAACAGAAAGTGCAGCCTGCCGATCGGTTCGTTCAGCATGCGACCCGTCACTTTGGGGTACCAGTGATAGATCGAGGCGAAAATCACAAAGACTGTTCCGCCGTAGACGATGTAATGGAAGTGGGCAACCACGAAGTAGGTGTCGTGGACATGCACGTCGAAGGGCACTTGGGCTAAGGCCACACCGGTGATGCCGCCCAGCACGAAATTGACAATGAAGCCACAGGAGAACAGCACGGCACTGTTCAAGGAGATGCGGCCTCCCCAAAGGGTGGCGAGCCAATTGAAAAATTTGATTCCTGTGGGAACGGCAATAAAAGCAGTGGCGATGGTGAAAAACAGGCGCATCCATGGAGGGGTGCCACTGGTGAACATGTGATGGGCCCACACCACTAAACCCAGCACCACGATGGCCATGATCGAGTACACCATCGTGGCGTAACCGAACAGGGGCTTACGGCAGTGCACCGGCAGGATCTCACTGACGAGACCGAACGCCGGCAACACCATGATGTACACCGCTGGATGGGAATAGAACCAGAAAAGGTGCTGGTAAACCACCACATTGCCTCCCAGTCCTGGATTGAAAAATCCGGTGTGGGCAACGATGTCAAAACTCAGCAGAATCAGAGTTCCCGCCAGTACGGGCGTGGAGAGAACCACGAGAATGCTGGTGCCGAGCATCGCCCAGCAATACATCGGTAGCTGCATCAGCTTGAGCCCAGGTCGCCGCAGTTTGAGCACGGTGGCGATGAAATTGATGCCACCGAAGATTGAGCTCCCTCCCAGGAGCAGCACGCTCAGAATCCAGATCATCTGGCCGCTGGCAGGGGTTGTAATGCTCAGAGGTGGATAGGCCGTCCAGCCTGATTGGGCAGCGCCAGTGATGAAGTAGCTACTGATTAAGAGCAGCCCTGCAGGAGGAATCAGCCAGAAAGCAACGGCGTTCAAGCGTGGGTAGGCCATGTCTCTTGCACCCACATAGAAGGGAATCAAGTAATTGCCAAACGCTCCGTTCACTACCGGAACGATCCAAAGAAAAATCATCACCGTGCCGTGCAAGGTGAGCACCTGGTTGTACACATCGCGGGGCATGAAGTCCGACATGGGACTTGCCAGTTCCGTGCGAATTGCACCGGCCAGTGCGCCACCGATCAGATAGAACAGAAAACCGCAAACCAGATATTGCAGGCCGATCACCTTGTGGTCGACGCTGAAGCTGAAATAGCGCAGCCAGCCCGTGGGTTGGAGGGATGGCGTGTGCTGCTCGCTCTGGGGAGGAAGGGAGACCGTCATGCGTCTGCGACGTTGAGTTTGTTGTTGGCGTTGAACCAGGCTTGGTAGGTCTCCGGTTCCTCCACCACGACCGACGAACGCATGCCTCCGTGGTACGGACCGCAGAGTTCGGCGCAAACGATGGGGTAGGTGCCCGGTCGGGTTGGGGTGAAGTTCAGCACCGTGGGCTGGCCAGGAATCACGTCTTGCTTGAGGCGGAATTCAGGAACCCAGAAGGCATGAATCACATCCTTGGCTTCCATCCGCAGACTCACGGGTTGGCCAGCTGGAACATGCAATTCACCTGAGATGAAATCTCCCTGGGGATAGCGGAATAAAAAAGCAAATTGCATCGCAGTGACTTCGATGGGCACTGCTGCAACAGCATTTTCAGCACTTGTGCTGATGGCCGATCCGTTGCCGATTCCTCCCCAAACCCTGCCAGCCATGGCGTCGGATTCATCCATCCCCTCCATGGCTTTGTGATCAGCAGCGCTGTGTTGCATTCCGCCGTGGTCCATGCCGTGATTGAGCGGAGTCATGCCGCCCATCCGGTCGTAGATGTCGTAGCTGTACAAACCAACAAACAGCACGACAATGGCTGGGACGGCAGTCCAGAACACTTCAAGAGGAAGGTTCCCTTCGATGGCGAGCCCGTCTCCCAACTGATCGGGTTTGCGTCGAAAGCGCACCAGGCTGAAGACCACAAGGCCAACAATGCCAACGAACAAGATGGTGCCGATGCTGAAAAGAACGCGAAAGAGCTCGTCGTAGACCGGTGCATTGGCACTGGCATCAACGGGCAGGAGATTGATGTTCTGGCCGATCCACAGTCCTCCGAGCACCAGGATCATCCCCAGCACCAGAGTGAGAATTGAAGAGGGGATGGGCACGGCATTGGCCCGGGACTCGTTTCAGGGTATGGCTGGCATCAATGTGAATTACAAACTGATTATTAAGAGCGCCGGAAGGTTTGCTGAAGGCTCGGATGTTGAAGGCGGTCATGCCTTCTGAGGGAGCTGATCTTGGCGCGGTTTTCTTGTTGCTTTGTCAGGAGTAGGAAACGTTGATGGCTGTTGTATTTGGAAATCATGTTGTGAAGCTCCATAGAGCGAGACGTTCCTGATTGAACGGCTACTTTCCGTTCATTCCACTTGCAGCGTGGGGGAAATCGTTTCGATGCTCACCTCGTCTTCGTTGCAGATTCGTCAGCGCCTGGCCCAGTTGTCGTGCCATCTGGTTGTGGCCCTGGTGGCCTTGGTGGTGGTGGGTGGCGCCACCCGGGTGATGGAAGCGGGTCTTGCCTGCCCCGACTGGCCCCTTTGCTACGGCAGTTTGTTGCCTGGGCGACAGATGAACGTCCAGGTGTTTCTGGAGTGGTTTCACCGTCTTGATGCCTTTGTGATCGGTGTTGCCCTTGTGGTGCAGCTGGTTGCCTCCTGGTGGTGGCGGCGTCAATTGCCTGGCTGGCTCCTTCCCTGCAGTGCGGGGCTGGTGCTGCTGGTGCTGTTGCAAGGGGGGCTTGGGGCGCTCACGGTGCTGCAACTTCTCCCCAGTGGGGTTGTGACGGCCCACTTAGCCCTTGGTCTCTCCCTGGTGGCCGTGGTCAGTGGCGTCTCCCAGCTGTTGCTTCGTGATGGCGACCGCCCCGCCATGCCCTCACCCTGGTGGTGGCGACTGATGGCGCCGCTCTGCATGGTGGCCGTTGCTGCCCAGAGTCTTCTGGGCGGGCGCATGGCGACCTCATGGGCATCGAAGCGATGCCTTGATTCGGGCCAGGCCTGTCAGTGGCTGTTTTGGCATCGCAGCGCCGCGACTCCAGTGGCGGCCTTGGTGTTGTCGTTCGTGCTCGTGGCCTTGCTGGCGAGTGCGTGGTCACGGCGTCAGTGGCCGTTGCTGGTGATGGCGGCTGCTCTGGTGCTGACCCAGATCGCTCTTGGCGTGCTCACGCTTCGTCTGGGTTTGTCCCAACCCCTGGTCACCATTGCGCATCAACTGGTGGCCTGCCTGTTGGTGGCCCTGCTGGCGGGCCTGAGTTGCCGGAGTCCGGTGGCATCTCCGCAGCTCGCCCACACGGATCTTGCGTCCTCTCCGTTGGAGCCTTGTCATGGTTAGTCCCACTGCTGCTGGCCCTTCTGCTGGCCCTTCTGCTGGCTCTGCTGCTGGCTCCGTTGCTGCCTCTGTCGGGTTGACGCGTGAGCAAGTGGTGCCCTCCCGCAAGCGGGTGAAATTGCCCGCTTGGTTGGAAGTGGCCAAGCCGCGTTTGATTCCCCTGCTCCTGGCCACCACCTTGGGTGGCATGGCCCTGACCGAGGGTTGGCCCTTGCCTTCGCCTCGGCTTGCCTGCACCCTCGGAGGAGGGGCTTTGGCAGCCGCCGCTGCGGGTGTTCTCAACTGTTTGTGGGAGCAGGATCTGGATCGCCGCATGCAGCGCACCAGCGGTCGGGCTCTGCCATCGGGGCGTCTGTCGCCTTCCGCAGCGTTTTTGGGGGCTGTGTCGTGCACCCTCGCTGCGGCTGTGTTGCTGGTGAGTGGGGTGAATTGCCTGGCGGCCGGACTGTCTCTGTTGGGCTTGTGCAGCTACGTGCTCCTCTATACCGCTCTTCTGAAGCCACGGACATCGCAAAACATCGTGGTGGGTGGTGTGGCTGGTGCCATCCCTCCACTCGTGGGAGCCGCAGCGGCCACGGGGCATGTGGGTCTGAGTGGCTGGTGGCTGTTTGCCCTGGTGATGGTGTGGACCCCAGCCCATTTCTGGGCCTTGGCTTTGCTCTTGCGCGACGATTACCGCGCCGTTGGCATCCCCATGCTTCCGGTGGTGAAGGGGCCAGCCGTGACGGCCAACGCCATCCGCCGCTATGGATGGGCCACGGCTGTGCTCAGCGGATTTGGGGTGCTTGCCCTGCCTGAAGGTGGCGTGCTCTATGGGCTGCTGTTGCTCCCCTTCAATGGCCGTCTGCTCCAGATGGTGCAGAACCTGGCCCATGACCCGGAAAGTACGGAGCGGGCCAAAGGTCTGTTTCGCTGGTCGATTCTCTATTTATTTGGGATCTGTTTGCTTCTCGTTCTCAGTCGATTGCCGGGAGCAGCTCTGTTGGATCAGCAGGTTCATGCCGTTCTCGACCCCTTCGTCGTCGGGTTCGCGCGGGTGGCTGCCTAGATTTCACCCCAGTCCTCCCACGACAGCGCAATGCCCCTGTTGGAGCTGGCTCATCTTCAGAAGTCCTATGGGGCAGTCACTGCACTGAGCGATCTCTCTTTGGAGGTGCCTGAAGGGTGTCTGTATGGGCTTTTGGGGCCCAATGGAGCTGGTAAAACCACCACCCTGAGAATCCTGGCCACCCTGTTGGCTCCCGATGCCGGAAGCGTTCAGGTGGCTGGTCTCGATGCCTTGAAGGACCCCCGCTCGGTGCGTTGTCTTTTGGGTTACGTCGCGCAGGAAGTGGCGATCGACAAAATCCTGACTGGTCGGGAGCTGCTGCAGCTTCAGGGCGACCTCTATCACCTGCGCCCGGCGGAGCGAGATGAGCGCATGCAGGAGTTGATTCAGCTGCTTGGCATGCAGGACTGGATTGACCGTCGTTGCGGCACCTATTCAGGGGGCATGCGTCGTCGTTTGGATCTGGCCTGCGGTCTGTTGCATCGGCCTCGCCTTCTGGTGCTGGATGAGCCCACGGTGGGGCTCGACATTGAAAGCCGCGCTGCGATCTGGCAGGTGCTGCGTGAGCTGCGTCAGCAAGGCACATCTGTGTTGCTGAGCAGTCATTACCTCGAGGAGGTGGAGGCCCTGGCTGATCGGATGGCCATCATTGATGCTGGCCGCGTGATTGCGGAAGGCACCCCGGATGACCTCAAGCAGCGCCTCGGTGGTGATCGCGTCACTCTGAGGGTGCGGGAATTCAGTGATGCGGAGGAAGCGGCGCGCTTGCAGGGCTTGCTGCAACCGGTGGAAGGCGTCCGTCAAATCGTGGTCAACCGTGCCCAGGGGTATTCCCTCAACCTGGTGGTCGAGGGAGACCAGGTGCTTGAGCGACTGCGGCAACAACTGGATCAGGCAGGGCTCTCAGTTTTTGCCCTGGCCCAAAGCCGTCCAAGCCTGGATGATGTGTATCTCCAAGCCACCGGTCGCACGCTGATGGATGCGGAGTTGGCGGTGGCTGGTCAAAGGGACCCCAAGCAGGAGCGCAAGCAAGCCATGCGCTAACGCCCGATCTCTGTTCTGTCTTCACCGTTGTTCCGTCTGATTGCTTCATGACCAGCCCCGTTGCCCCGAGTTCCCCCACGGCCGAGCTGGTTCAGGAAACGATGGCCCTCACCCGGCGTTTGTTTCTGCAACTGCAGCGCCGCCCTTCCACGCTGGTGGCCGGGGTTTTGCAGCCTTTGATCTGGCTCGTGTTGTTCGGGGCTTTGTTTTCCAGGGCACCTGAGGGGCTGTTGCCGGGGGGGACGAGCTACGGCCGCTTCCTTGGGGCTGGAGTGATCGTGTTCACCGCGTTCAGTGCCGCGTTAAATGCTGGTCTGCCAGTGATGTTTGACCGGGAATTTGGTTTTCTCAATCGCTTGCTGGTGGCACCGCTTCGCAGCCGCAGCTCGATTGTGTTGGCGTCGGTGATCTACATCACCACCTTGAGCCTGATTCAGAGCCTGGCGATCATGGCCACCGCTGCTGGTCTTGGCTACGGCTGGCCAGGCGTTGCCGGGCTTGGTTTGGTGCTGATCACCCTGCTGTTGCTGGTTTTTGCGGTGACAGCCCTCAGCCTCGGGTTGGCGTTCGCTCTCCCAGGGCATATCGAGTTGATCGCCGTGATCTTCGTGGCCAACTTGCCCTTGTTGTTTGCCAGCACGGCTCTGGCTCCGCTGTCGTTTATGCCGCCCTGGCTGGGTTGGCTTGCGGCTTTGAATCCCCTTACCTTCGCGATAGAACCGATCCGCGCTGCTTACGCAGGTCCTCTGGATTTGTCTGTGGTGTTGCTTGAGGCTCCCTATGGATCCGTGAGTGGTTATGCCTGCTTGCTCGTGCTGATGGCCCTCACTGTGGGACTGTTCCTGTTGATCCGCCCGCTGCTGAACCGCAAACTTGCCTGATCCTGTGACGAATTCTCCTGCTTCACTCCCGCAGCGTCGTCGGGAGGCTCTTCTTCAGCAACTGCTGGATGCCCGTACACGGGGGGATCAACGGGAAATTGCCCGGGCTGAGCAGCAATGGGTGCATCGCTATGGCGTTGCAGCGTTGGCCGATGTTGCTGCGGATGTTTCATCGAGCCCACAGGCGGCTGTGGAGCAAGCGTCAGTTCCCGCAGAGGTTTCTGCGCCTGTGCCGCCTGCACCCAACAAGTCGCCCGCGTCTCGTTTTGATCGCTTCAAATCGGCATTGAAGGGATGTCTGGACGACGTGGGAAGTGCCGTGGCCGCCGAGCAGCCCTCTCCCACTGCGCCAGATTCGGA
>JAAZVJ010000241.1 GCA_018623675.1 Synechococcus sp. HW_metabat.54
GCGCTTGCTTCAGCGCCAAACTGGAACCACTGCGCATGCACCGCAATGCCCTGGTGGACCACATTGGTGCTGTTGTCGCTAGGCACTTACCTGTGGCTGTCTGGCCGCTCTAATCCTGATGATGTGATCGGCCTGCTGGAGCAGATGCTGGCCATTGCTCTGGGGTTGGTGGTGTTGTTCGTGGGCCACAACATCCTGTTGGAGGGTCTCGCCCTGATGGTGGCGTTGCGCTTGCCGGCGGCGCGCCGTAATCACCCGGTCATGGAGCGCCCCAAGGCAGGAAAAGATGTGCTCATTCCCTTCTGAAGAGGGCTTCTTCAGCAACGCAATTTGAGGGTTCGAGGCAGTTGCTCAAGGATCTCTCCTTCCTCGCTCAGTGCTGGATAGGGGCGTTCTTCCCTTCGGCACCAGTCCGCCACCTGGGGGTAGGCCCACTCGAACAGCAGTTTCGTGTAGAGCTCCGGGCTCAGGCCTTCACCTTGGCTGGGGAGGACTCCTGCTGCGCGTCGTTGGCGGACGGCTTCAAACAGCAGGGTGGCAGCGGCCACCGACACATTCAGTGACTGCACCATCCCGGTCATGGGGATGTACACCGCTTCATCCATCAGATCGCGGGCCGTGTCGGTCAGGCCCCATTTCTCCGCCCCCAGCACGAAGGCGGTGGGGCCGGTGAAGTCGCAATCGCGGTAGTCGCGGGCGTCGACGCCGAGATGGGTGCCATAGAGGCGGAAGCCCTTGGCTTTCAGCGAACGAATCGCTGTTTCCGTGTCGCTGTGATCGTGGAGCGGCACCCATTTCTGGCTGCCTTGGGCTGTGCTGTTAAAGGTGCGTGGTCGTCCCTGGAGGCTCACCACATGGGCCTCGAGTGCCCCCACGGCGTCACAACTGCGCAGAATCGCCGACAGGTTGTGGGGTTTTTCCACGTGCTCGAGGAGCACCGTGAGATTGGCCATGCGGCCATCGAGCACGGCCTTGAGGCGTTCAAAGCGGCGAGGGAGCAAAGGCATGAGCTCAGATTTGCATGCCGGCTCTCTGTGGGTGGGTTGGCTGCATGGCTGGAGCCTGTGACCAAAATCACCGCTGCGCATGCGCGCGATCAAGGTGTCTGCAGGTGGATCACAGGAGGGTGAGCCCAGAAATTTCATCAGCCCCATGACCCACCAACAGCACGCCAAAGCCCAGGTTCTGGAGCAAATCAAGGCGTACACCAACAGTGGTCGTCATCAGGAGGCGATGGGGCTGTATCAGCGTTATTTCTGCACGCGTGCCACAACTGCTGAGACAGGCCAGCGCCGCTGAGCCCCTGGGGTGGCCCAGGCTTGCCAACCCCTACAGGGGCTCGTCAGCATGGCGGCACCAAGACTTCACCGATGGCGGCGGATCTGACCCCCCTTGAGCAGCGCATGCTGGATGCCCTCTTCCCCCCTGGGGATGCTCGGCGAGAGCCTGTGTTGGCAGCCCTGAGCGGTGAACTCAGTTTTCGAGAACCGCAGAAGCACGATCTGGTGGATCAGTACCTGTCGCGCCAATGGTGCGTCGACAACCTGGTGCTGCCTTTGGAGTTGCTCGCAGACGATGGCGTGTTGATTGCCATCGGGAATTTCAGCTATCTGGCCACCATCGGCGAATTCATTCGCCAGCGCTTTCAGGGCCTGAAGTGCCAGTTTGTGGAAATGCCTGCCGACGAGTTGCTTCGTCGCCTCAACGGGGCGTAACCGACGGCAGGTCTAGGGCTGTTGGGCTAAGCCCCTGATCAGCGGGCTGCGGAACGTTTGCGCACGGCCCGGGGAGCGGTCCGTGAGGCATCGCTGGCGGCATCCGCCGAGTCGGACGCCGCATCGGCTTCCTTGGCATCGCCGGCGGGCTCGTCGTCGGGTTCCTGGTCGGCAATGATTCCGAGAATCATGCCGGCCTGGAGCTGGTCCTGGAGATCGCCGATGGTCATCAGCGCTTTGAGCACCAGCTGGGAGCGCACGATCTTGGGCAGGCCTGGGCGGAGCTTCTTGGTGGTGTCCCACAGCTCCTGAGCCACCTCTTTGATCAGCTCCTTGTCGGCCGTCATGGCGTTTCGTCTTAAGTCCAAGCACACCAGCATCCCACCACGCCGTCCCGTGCCTGCATGGCTGCTTCTTCCCCTTCTCAGCCCAACGCGCCTTTCGACCAGCGCGTGCTGGATGTGGTGGCACTGATCCCCCGTGGTCGCTTGGCCACCTACGGCCAGGTGGCTGATTGGATTGGTGCCTACGGCTGTGCCAGACAGGTGGGATGGGCCCTGAGGCGGTTGCCATTGCCATCGGATCTCCCCTGGCATCGGGTGGTCAATGCCCGCGGCTGCATCAGCATGAGCCTGAGCCGGGAGGGCTCCGACTGGATGCAGCGCGACCTCCTCTTGGCGGAAGGGATTCCCGTGGATGAGGAGGGGCGTTTGCCGCTTAAGCGTTTTCTTTGGAGCCCGCAGTGCCCCCCAGGACCGGTCACAGCGCAGGATGAAGAGGTGAACACGCTGGATCGCCGTGAGTGATCGACCCTCCCAGAGCTCAGCGCCGGCAACCGGCGTTGTGCCGCGCCGTCTGGCCTGGGAGGTCTTAGAAGCGGTGGCGGCCGGAGCCTATGCCGACGTCGCTCTGGAGCGCGTCCTGCGGGGGCAGAGTGTTTCCCCTGCTGA
>JAAZVJ010000242.1 GCA_018623675.1 Synechococcus sp. HW_metabat.54
CTCGGGTCGTAGCCGTTGAGATAGGCCCCAACGGTGATCAAGAAGGTGATCAGAGCTATCCCAAGGGCAAACCAGCGCACCTGCTTGCCTTCCCCTTGATCGGGGAAGAAGGGCACGATCAGGGCGCCCACGATTGGGAACAGGATCGAGAGGCTCAGCCAGGGGATTTCTGTTGAAATCAACTCCGGGCGCAGTCCCACCAATTGCGGATCAAACGGTGGGCTGACGGCAAACTCCAGCACGGCCAAGCCTTTTCAGGTCTTGTTGGAGTGTAGAAACGGTTTCTGATTTGCAACCCCTGGATCGGCGTTGGGACACAGAGCGTCAGACAACGTGCAAATCCAGGGGCCACAACATGCTGTGGAGGGGGGCTAACGATCAGCCGATGGGGCTGCCTAAGGCGCCAAACAGCACCACGAGAGCGATCACCCCACCAAACACGATCAGGGCGTAGAACTGCGCCCGACCTGTCTCGAAGTATTTGAGGCCTTCTCCGCTTCCCAGGGTGAGCAGGCCTGTGAGGTTCACCACGCCATCCACCACCTTGGCGTCCACTTCCAACACTTCGCGAGCCAACTTGCGGCTACCACGCACAAACAGTTTCTCGTTGATGACATCCAGATACCACTTGTTGGCAAAGAAGGCGTTCACTGCTGGGAAGCGGGCCGCTGCCAATTGGCTGAGGTCGATGCTGCGCAGCGCGTAGGCCAGCACGGCAATGGTGATGCCAGTGACGGAGATCGCCACGGACGCTCCTGCCAGTGGGAGAAATTCGCCCCAGCTGAAATGTTCCGCCATCTCAGCGGCTTCTTCAGGGTTAAGCAGTGCTGCGAAACGGCTGTTCCAGGGGGTGCCCAGAAGGCCAATCAACACCGAAGGCACAGCCAGCACGGCCAGGGGGAGGGTCATCGGCCAGGGGGACTCGTGCACGCTGCTGGCGTGATGGCCGTGCTCCTCATCGATGCTCTTGCCAGCGGCCTCCATGAGCTGGTGCTGGAGGGCGGTGTCGTTGCCTCTGAAGCTCCCCTCAAAGGTGAGGAAGTACAGGCGGAACATGTAGAAGGCCGTCATGCCGGCTGTCAGGAAGCCGACCGCCCAAAGCAAGGGATAGGTGTTGAAGGCTTGGCCAAGGATCTCGTCTTTGCTCCAGAAACCGGCCAGAGGGGGAATACCACTGATGGCGACGCAACCAATGAAGAAGGTGATCGCGGTGACCGGCATCTTCTGGCGCAGGCCGCCCATCAATCGCATGTCTTGAGCGAGCACAGGTTCATGGCCCACCACATCTTCCATGGCGTGGATGACGGATCCTGAGCCCAGGAAGAGCATGGCCTTGAAGAAGGCGTGGGTCACCAGGTGGAACATGCCAGCCACAGGGGCTCCGCAGCCCATGGCCAGCATCATGTAGCCGAGCTGCGACACGGTGCTGTAGGCCAGGCCTTTTTTGAGATCCATCTGGGTGAGGGCGATGGAGGCCCCCAGGAAGCAGGTGATGGTGCCCACCACGGCGATCACCAGCCCCACGCTTGGGAATTGGGAGTACAGGGGCTCAAGACGGGCAACGAGGAACACACCCGCCGCCACCATGGTGGCGGCGTGGATCAGGGCTGAAATCGGAGTTGGACCCTCCATGGCGTCCGGCAGCCAAACGTGAAGAGGGAACTGGGCGGATTTCGCCATCGGCCCCATGAACACCAGCAAGCACAACGCCAGAGCAGCCCAGCCAGGCACGCTGCCGTTGCTCAAGGCAGCAGCCAGGCCATCAGCGATGCCCTGGAAATCAAAGCTGCCGGTGGCCCAGAACAGGCCGAGGATGCCAAGCAGCAAACCGAAGTCGCCGACCCGGTTGACGATGAAAGCCTTCTGGGCGGCGTGGGCAGCACCGTCGCGGTCGTACCAGAAACCCACGAGCAGGTAGGAGCACATGCCCACCAGCTCCCAGAACACATAAATCTCGAGAAGATTCGGGCTGATCACAAGCCCCAGCATCGAGCTGCTGAACAGGGCCAGATAGGTGAAAAAGCGCACGTAGCTCTTGTCGTGCGCCATGTAGCCATGGGAGTAGATCAGCACCAGCAAAGCGATGGTGGTGACCAGGGCCAACATCACGGAACCCAGAGGATCCACCACGTAGCCCATGGGCAGGCTGAAGGTTCCGGCGCTGGCCCAAACGAAGAGATGTTCGACCGGAGGGGCGCCGTTGAACTGCTCAAACAGCACCGCGTAGCTGATCACTGCAGCAGCGCCAACGCAGCTGAGAAGCAGCACAGCGACTGGTTTTCGCAGTCGGTTAATGGTGCGGTTGAAACTGATCAATCCCATGCCGGTGATCAGCGCTCCAACAAGGGGGAGCACAGGGATCAACCAGGCGTAATCAGCGGCCGAATGCATCCGGGCGAAGCAGGCTGCAAATGAGTGTAGGCAGCTCAGCCCAGCAGGCTCTCCAGACGGGAATGCAGAAAGGCCGTGGTGCCGATGGGGATGAAGCGATGGGCCCACCAGAACACCCCCACAGCGATGGCAATTCCGAGCTGGGCGGGTCGTAGAAATTCAGCCCAAACAAGGGATTGGCGTCCATCCAACACGGCTTGGAAGGGCACCACTGAGGTGGAGTTGCGCAGTTCCGTGAAGGCATCACCAAAGCGGGCTTGCAG
>JAAZVJ010000243.1 GCA_018623675.1 Synechococcus sp. HW_metabat.54
ACCTCGCCGAAACCTTGCTGCTGGAGATAGCTACTGGCTTTTTCACAGCGAATGCCCCCGGTGCAGAACATGGCGATCCGTTTCGGGCGCTGCTGTTCCACCAGGGGGCGGAGCTGCCGTTGAGCCCAAGCAGGAAACTCCCTGAAGCTGTCGGTGCCTGGATCGAGAGCCCCCTCAAAGCTGCCAATCGCCACCTCGTAGCGATTGCGTGTATCAATCACCAGTGTGTCGGGATCATCCACCAAGGCATTCCAGTCTCGGGGCTCCACATAGGTACCCACCGTGCGGGCAGGGTTCACATCCGGGCAACCCATGGTGACGATTTCGCGCTTTCGTCGGGCCTTGAAACGGCGAAACGCCTGGCGGTCAGTCCAACTGCGCTTCACCTCCAAACGCGCGTAGTGGTGTTCACCTAACGCCAGCTGATCGCGCAAAAAGGTGAGCAACGATTCCACGCCGGAAGGCGGCCCGCTCACGGTGCCATTCACCCCCTCCAGTGCCACCAACACCGATCCACGCACCTCCCCCCGCTCCGCGATCTCTAGGAGCGTCTCGAGAAGCTGCTCGCGGGTGGAGTCCTGCAAAGGGGTGAAGGCGTAAAACGCCGCCACCAGAAACCGATCCGGGGCGTTGGAACTCATGCCGCAGGGCAGTCCTGCCAATTGGCTTGCACCCCGGCAGCAGCCAAAAGCTCGCGGTCGGCATCAACTTCAGGGTTCCCGGTGGTGAGCAACGTTTCGCCGTAAAAAATGGAATCAGCACCGGCCTGAAGGCACAGAATCTGAGCCTCCTGACTGAGCTGCTCACGGCCAGCGCTCAAACGCACACGACTGCGCGGCATCAAAATCCGAGCGGTCGCCACCATGCGCACCAACTCCAGGGGCTCCACCGGTGTTTGCTGCTCCAACGGGGTTCCCTCCACAGCCACCAAGGCGTTGATCGGCACACTTTCGGGATGGGGATTCATCGTGGCGAGCACCTGAAGCATCGAGGCGCGATCACGGTTTGATTCACCCATTCCGATGATTCCACCGCAACAGAGGGTCACCCCTGCGTTCCGCACCCGCTGCAGAGTTTCAAGTCGCTCCTGGTAGGAGCGGGTCGTGATGATCTGGTCGTAGTGCTCAGGGCTCGTATCCAGGTTGTGGTTGTAAGCCGTGAGGCCGGCCTCGGCGAGACGCGCAGCCTGCTGATCCGTGAGCATTCCGGCAGTCACGCAGGCTTCCAGTCCGAGTTCCCGGACGCCGCGCACCATCGCCAGCATGGCGTCAAAAGGGGCGCCATCGCGGATCTCACGCCAAGCCCAACCCATGCAAAAACGGTCGGCCCCTGCCTCTTTTGCCGCTCTTGCCCGCGCCAACACAGGCTCAACATCCAGCTCGGGTTGGCCAGTGACATCACTGCTGTGATGCATGGATTGGGGGCAATAGGCGCAATCCTCCTCACAGCCACCGGTTTTGACACTGAGCAGTGAGGCCAACTGCACCCGGTATCCAGGATTGGCAGCCCGATGCACACCCTGGGCGCGCCAAAGCAAATCCATCAGCGGGGAATCCAGGATCTCCTGGATCTCTTCCACGCTCCAGTCGTGGCGTGAAGTCACCGAGTCCGTCATCAACCCCGATCCGTTGTTGTTCAGGATCCCAGAGCGTCGGCCCCTAAGGCATCCACCCCCCCAAAACGACGGTTCCGGCTCTGGTAATCCAACAGGGCCTCCAGCAGTGCCTGGCGATTGAAATCTGGCCAAAACACCTCTGTGACATGAATTTCGGCGTAGGCCAGCTGCCAGAGCAGGAAATTACTGATCCGGCGTTCACCGCTGGTCCTGATCAAGAGATCAGGATCCTGCTCGCCGGCAGTAAAGAGTTCGGCCGCCAGAGTGTTTTCGTCAATCGTGGCCGGATCCAAAAGTCCTTCCGCCGCACGGGTCGCCAACTGTTGGGCGGCACGCACGAGTTCACGCCGTCCCCCGTAATTGGTGCAAACGTTGAAGTGGATGCCTTGATTGGCCGCAGTCCGTTCCGTGGCCTCTGCAATCAAACCCTGCAACTTCTCAGGCAGGGCCTGGAGGTCACCAAGAAAACGAATCCGCACCTGTTCTGCTTCAAGGGCCTGCAGCTCGCGCTGGAGCACACGCTCGAACAGGGCCATCAAAAAATTGACCTCATCACCAGGGCGCGACCAGTTCTCCGTGGAGAAGGCATAGGCAGTGAGCGCTTTCACCCCCCAATCACTGCAGAGTCTCAACGTTGCTTTCAAAGCCTCAACCCCTGCCCGATGGCCCATCACCCGGGGCAACCCCCGCGCCTGGGCCCAACGGCCATTGCCATCCATGATCACGGCCACATGGGCCGGGATGCGTTCAGGATCGAGCTCAGCAGGACAGGACTTCCCGATGGCTTCGTTGGAAGTGGCAGCCAAATGACGGCTCACGTCACGCTGTCCTGGTTGGTACCGCCCACGCTACGCGCTTGCGCACCCGATACCGCCGACGAGGTGACCGGCGATGGAGGGGCGACACCCATTGATTCAGTGAGCAAATCTTGAAGGCGGCTACTGGTGATGGGCCTCTCCAGACGGCCATGGTTCGCGAGCGACAGAGTGCCGGTTTCTTCCGAGACAACGACGCAGATACAACGGTCAAAGCGCTCC
>JAAZVJ010000244.1 GCA_018623675.1 Synechococcus sp. HW_metabat.54
ATCTCCGACTGCAGGCCTGCCCTGCTGACATGCCTGCCGCTTTTGTTCCTGCAGAAGCAGAGCTTGGAAGAGCCATCACGCTGATGCCTGGGGAGCTTGTTGCCCTGGAGATCAAGAGGCCCCAGCTGCTTTGGATTAGTCGTCGTGGTCGTCGAAGGGATCGTCGAGTTGTTTCGACGGCGGACCAAAGGCGGTGTACACGCCGAAACCGGTCAGTCCCAGCAACACGGCAAGCACGGCGATGGCCACGGATAGGGCGGGTGAAGAGGTTTCCATCACATCTCTCGACAGGTTCGCCTGATCTGGACCAGGACCCTTACAGTATCCGGACTGAACCTCAACCGAGACCTAAGCGCCGCTATGGCTCAACGCACTCGACTGGGAGATCTCCTCCGTCCCCTCAACTCCGAGTACGGCAAGGTTGTGCCTGGCTGGGGAACCACTCCTGTGATGGGCATCTTCATGGCCCTGTTCTTGGTGTTCCTCCTGGTGATCCTGCAGCTCTACAACAAGTCCTTGATCCTCGAGGGCATCAACGTCAACTGGAACGGCCTCGGCTGACGCTGAATCGATGAACGTTTTCGGGATCGGCCTTCCTGAAATGGCCGTTATTGGCGCTGTGGCCCTTTTGGTGTTCGGGCCAAAGCGCCTTCCCGAACTTGGTCGCACTCTTGGCAAAACCTTGAAAGGTTTTCAGGCGGCCTCCAAGGAGTTTGAGCGTGAAATCAACAAGGCCATGGCTGAGCCTGAGTTGACCGATGGTGAGGTCACTCCCTTGCCTTCTCAGCCATCTGCAACGTCCGCTGACGCCACCACATCTGAAGAAAGCTGATGGAGAGCGGTGCACTCCGCTTGGTGGTGGGTCTTGGTAACCCTGGTCAGCGTTATGCCGGAACGCGCCACAACGTTGGTTTTATGGCGTTGGAGTTGCTGGCCTCGAAAGAGTCAGTGCGTTTTAAAGCCACAGCCAAACTCCAGGGTGAGTTGGCCGAAGTTGGTTTCGGGTCCAGCAGGATGCGCTTGCTGATGCCGCAGACCTATATGAATGAGAGCGGCCGGTCCATTCGAGCGGCCATGGACTGGTTTGATCTCTCAGCGGATCAAGTGCTGGTGCTGGTCGATGATATGGATCTTCCGCTGGGACGACTTCGCCTGCGAGCGAAAGGCAGTGCTGGCGGGCATAACGGTCTGAAAAGCACCATTCAGCATCTCGGCACCCAGGACTTCGCTCGGCTTCGTATCGGGATTGGGGCGCCTGGACGTTCTCCTGAAGAGCGTCGGGCCCGCACGGTGTCCCATGTGCTGGGCAGCTTTCACCAATCAGAGCAGCCCCTGCTGAAAGACGTGCTTAATGAAGTGCTGCACGGACTGGATCTGATTCAGCGCCAAGGTTTGGAGCGTGCCGGAAACCGGCTCAATGGCGTGAATCTTGCCCCTGCTCCTGAGGAGTGTGGATGACTCCGCTGCCCGTCACCACGGCCCATCTGCGGGTGTTGCGGCAGAGTTTTCAGGACCAGTGCCTGGAAGGCGAGGTCAGTGCCGGGGGATTTGCTTGGCAATTTTGTTGGGCTTTTGACCGGGGTGAACTCACCGTGGAGCCGTCCTTAGGCCGTGCCCTGATTCAGGACGCGCTGCAGCGTTTTCTGGTGAAAGCGGATTACCACCTGGAAGCCGGAGGCGATTACACCTTCACGGTGCGGGCAAGGTTTTAAGACCTGGCCCTGATGGCGGTGGAGTGCTCCAGTGCAAGGACCTCCCAAGGTGGTCTTCCAATAACACCAGAGCGGCAATGGCATCCAGCTCGCAGGGGGGGACTCTTAAGCCTTGCGGGAGTAGCCGGCGCCATCCACGGGCTGGCCAGATTTGCCAGTAACGATTTCGTGCTCGCAGGGTTGTGCCGGCCTCATTGACCAGCTGCACAGGGGCAAGGTGCTGAAGTTGGCGCATCCATTGGCGGCTCGAGGTGCCATCACCCATCACCAGTGCCTCGAGTGGTGTTTGCTGCTGCCATGCCTCCAGTTGCATCAGGGTTTGTTCTGCCGCCACAACGTGGGCTGTGAGAATCTCGCCGCGGCTGCAATCAGCCAGCACCAGGCCGCACTTGCTTCGGCCTGGGTCGACCGCAGCCACGATGCCGCTGAGGAGCCTGCCTTTGGGTGAAGCAGGCGCGGTCACGACTTCTTTGTGGGTGGGATGGTGCCGATTGGTTCGATCCGAACCGCGACCGGATCAGCGGTGTCGCTGCGACGGATGGCGACCACCTGCAGTTCAACGCGGGAGGGGGCTCGCTTGAGCAGGGTGCTACCCAGCTGATTGAGGGCATTGGCATCAAACTGCAGGCCCTGCACCAGGGATCCCCGCCGTTGTGCCTCCGCTAACGCGGAGGCCAGGAGCAAGTTCAAGCGGTTGCGAATCGACTCGCCATCCTGTTCTTCGCGCCCCAGGGTGGTGCGGGCCAGAACGGCGTCGCGTTGCACCACCGTTGTGTTGGCTCGAGCCTCGGGGAAGGCATAAACCACTTTTTCTCCCAGCAACACGTTGGCGGCTGAACGAATGTTCACCACCCAGGTGCCCTTGGCTTTGATGGTGGATTCCAGGCGTTGGATGTCGCTTCGAGGCACCAGCAGG
>JAAZVJ010000245.1 GCA_018623675.1 Synechococcus sp. HW_metabat.54
CAGTTTGCGCCTCCCTGCCGGAGCCCTAAGTTGCATTTATCTGTTGGCCTACAGCTGTGGCCGGCTCTGGATCGAAGGACTTCGCATCGACCCTCTCTGCCTGGGAGGCTTACCACCCTTCTGTGAGGGAGGTCTGCGCATGGCTCAATTGATGAGCTTCTCCTTGATGGCGCTTTCCGCAGCTGGGCTTTGGTGGCTGTATGGCCGCAACAGGTCTTTGCCCGATCCCGGGCTGCGTAGCGGACTGACCCCATGACGTCACCCAAGCCCTCCACCATCGCCATCGTTGGAGCAGGTCCTGGCGCACCTGACTTACTGACCCGACGTGCAGAAGATCGCCTGCGTTCAGCGGATGTGCTGATCTGGACCGACTCCTTGGTCTCTCCACAGATCGCAGCGTTGGCTCCTGAAGGGTGTGAACGCATCCGCACCAGCACCCTCACGTTGGAGGAGGTGTTACCGGTGATGATCGACCGCGCCCGGCAGGGACTGCGGGTCGTCAGGCTTCATGACGGTGATCCCTGCCTCTACGGCGCCCTGTCTGAACAGGTTTGCGGACTCGCTGATGCGGGGATCGGTGTGGAGGTGGTGCCTGGGCTGAGTGCCTATCAGGCAACAGCCTCAGCTCTGAGCGCGGAACTCACCATTCCTGGCATTGTGCAAACCATCGTGTTGAGCCGTGCCGGAGGACGAACCGGGGTTCCGGAACCCGAGAACCTCGCCAACCTGGCGCGCCTTAAGGCGTCTCTCTGCCTTTACCTCAGTGCTCGACACGTCGACGAGGTTGAAGCCACTCTGCTGCAGCACTACGCCGCAGACACTCCAGTGGCCATTGGCTATCGCGTCAGCTGGCCCGACCAATGGCTTGATGTGGTGCCACTCAACCGCATGGCAGCAGTCTCAAAGGAACGTCAGTTGATCCGCACCACCTTGTACGTGGTCAGCCCTGCACTCGCCACCCAAGGGCGTCGATCCAAGCTTTATTCCCCCAGTCACGACCATCTCTTCCGCCCCTGAGCGGGTCAAGGGAGGGCACCGATGGTGGTTTAAGATCTCCTCGTGCGGGCGATTAGCACAGTGGTAGCGCACTTCCTTCACACGGAAGGGGTCACTGGTTCGAATCCAGTATCGCCCATTTTTTATGTGTCCTAAAACGCCGCTGAATTGCGGTGGTTTCAGACAAACCTGTCGATTGCCCTTACGTTTCGGGTACATCACCTGTTCATGCGGAGATGGCAAGTCGCGACCTTCCCGCCAGCGAAACCGGGGGCCAAGCCGGCAGCGATCCATCCTCGCCGCTGCTTGAAGTCGGCCAGACCCTCAAGACAGCCCGCGAATCGCATGGCCTGAGCCTGAATCAACTGGCGCAGGCTCTGCACATGGGCGATGAGCAACTCCAAGCCCTGGAGAACGGTGATCGGGATCAATTGGCTGAGCCCGTGTTCGTCAGAGCTGCGGTTCGGCGTGTTGCCTACAAGCTCAAAGTGGATCCCGAGCCTCTGGTCCTGGCTTTACAGGATCTTGATCAACCCAAATCTGGACAGGCCTCTCGCGCTACTTCTCGCGCTCCTGGGCGAGCAGCTCCCGCGATTGCATCAACAGCAACCACAGGCCCCTCGCAACATCGCCCCTGGCATGGACTGCGTTTGGCATCAGGAGGCGTCGCCTTACTGGCAGCGATCACTGCGAGCTGGACCTGGAGTCAAGGGAACTGGGTGGGTCGCACCACTGCCACTGCGCCATCCACCACGAACAAAGCCGTGACGCCACAACCCAAAGCAGACAGTCAGAACACGCGCCCTCCATCGCCAGCGGCAGCGGACACCACCATCACGGTCGTGACCATCAAACCCAGCTGGATTGCCCTTCGCAACAAACAAGGGGAGATGCTGTTTGAAGGCATGATCGATCAGGAAAAAACCGTCGATGCCTCCAACGGTCTGGAGATCTATGCCGGGCGACCGGATCTTGTGAGCGTGAAGCGAGACGGCCCGGCAGCAGGTCCCTTGGGAGCGATTGATCAGGTGCGCTGGTACGAGCTCAGTGCGACACCTGCACCACCAGATTCAAGCCTGTAACTTCCTTCACCACCGGAGCGCAGCCTTCAAGGCTCCATTGCTCCAAGCTGAGGTTTTGATTCAGTCGTTCGGGCAGGAGTTCCAAGGTCAACGCCCCCTTGCCAGTCTGCACCCGGAGCGCATCAATCACCGGTTCGGGACGTCGATCCAGGGCGGAAGCCAATCGCAGCAGTAGGGCCATTTCCATGACAGTGCGGCGTTCGTCGCGGCTTTGCAGCACTTGCCACGACTCGTGGCGCTTCTTCGGAAGGCTGCGCCGGTGATAGCGAGCAATCGCCGCCACCATCAAATGCTCTGTCTCGGAGTAACCCAGCAACTCTCCGTGCCGGATCAGATACCAGGAATGCTTGTGATAGGCGCTGAGGTTGATGTGTTGACCACTGGTGTGCAGCATCGCCGCAGCCCAAAGCAAATCTCGACCCGGGCCAGGATCCCGATGCAGCGTGCCAGCGGTCTTGTCGTAGAGGCAAAGAGCGTGCTTTGCCACGCGTTCCGCACGCGGTTGATCCACGGCAAACCGCTGCACCTGATGAATCACCGTGCGCTGAC
>JAAZVJ010000246.1 GCA_018623675.1 Synechococcus sp. HW_metabat.54
ACCTGGCGGAATTGGTAGACGCGCTGGTTTTAGGTACCAGTGGCTTCGGTCGTGGGGGTTCAAGTCCCCCGGTGGGCATGGCGCTTTCCCTAGGGTCAAGCGCTTGTGACATGTTGAGAAGGCTGCGTCTCCCAATGACCCACGCAACCCCAACTGCTGCCGCTGTATCTGATGCCTCCACAGGAGCGCGGTTGCGCTCTGTTCCAAAGGAGTTTCTCGATCCTCCGGCGGCGTGGAATCCAACTGTGTTGTTGTTCCTCGGTGGCTATCTGCTGGCTGCAGTCACTGTCTGGGGATGGTTTGTTGGTGGATGGCCTCTTCCACTGCTGTTGGTCACCGGCTTTTTGGCCCTTCATTTGGAAGGGACTGTGGTTCACGACGCTTGCCATAAAGCGGCTCACCCTGTGCCTTGGATCAACCAAGCCATGGGCCATGGCTCTGCCCTGTTGTTGGGCTTCAGCTTTCCGGTCTTCACCAGGGTGCACTTACAGCACCATTCCCATGTGAATGATCCGAAGAATGATCCTGATCACATCGTGAGCACCTTCGGCCCGCTGTGGTTGATCGCCCCGCGATTTTTTTATCACGAGTTTTTCTTCTTTCAGCGTCGGCTCTGGAAGCGCTGGGAGTTGATGCAATGGGGGCTTGAGCGTGCAGTCTTTCTCACGATTGTGGTGGCTGCAATCCGCTTTGATTTCCTCCCATTCATCTTCAACTGCTGGTTTGCACCTGCCCTGATGGTGGGAGTCACGCTCGGCCTCTTTTTTGATTATTTGCCGCATCGTCCATTCCTTTCGCGCAACCGTTGGCAAAACGCGCGCGTCTATCCAGGGCGAACCATGAATTGGCTGATCATGGGGCAGAACTACCACCTGGTTCATCACCTTTGGCCTTCCATTCCCTGGTTTGAGTACAAACCCGCTTATGAGGCCACCAAACCCCTTCTCGACTCCAAGGGCTCGCCACAGCGTTTAGGGCTTTTCGAAACGCGAGTGGACCTTCTCAACTTTCTCTACGACATTTTTCTGGGTGTTCGCAGTCACAAATCCCATGGCAGCAAAATGCGCCGTCTGGCCAAGGTGATGCCCAGTTCGAGGATGCGTCGCGGTTGGATGGGCTTGCTTCAAAGCACCGCTGTAACTCCGTCACGGCGCCGTTGATTCAACCTGCCAACACCTCAGCGGAGCGTGGTGGCAGGTGCATTGAAGCTTTGCGCTGGCTTCACTCAGCCAGAATTTTGGGGACGCGGAAGAAATCACCTTCTCGCTGCGGCGCCTGATCGAGCAGGTCTTCGCGTACTTCGGTAGCCACCACGGTGTCTTCCCGGGTCACATTCACCACTTCCACAGCACGCGTGGTTGGAGCCACTCCCTCGGTATCGACGGCCTGGAGGTGATCCACGTACTCAAGGATGCGCTCTAGCTGGCCGGTGTAGGTGTTGATCGTCTCTTCCGGGAGGTCGAGGCGAGCCAGCTTGGCCACCTTGCGCACATCATCGGCGGTGATCTTGCTCATGCGGCGGCCAGAAACGTTTGCAGATCATCGCGCAGTGCCGTTGCCGCTGCGGAGAGAAATTCCGCACCGTGCTCTGGCTTTGCGAGATAAGGGTCGGATCCCATACGGCCATCAGGGAAGCGGCGTCGGAAATCGGCTGGGCCATGGATGGCTCCACAGGGAGCGGGATCAGGCAGGGGGCGTTGCTTCTCCATCAAGCAGTCATGAAGGTGCAACGTGAGCGCAATCTCGCTTGGCGTGGCGTGTTGCCCCTCCTTGTTGCCATACAGCTCCCGAGCCCGTTGCATCACCGGGCCTGCCATGAACCAGTTGGCCAAACGACAGCGCAGGCGCGGAGCAACGGGGAGGCCGCGGCTGGCCGCCGTGCCATAGGCCTGTGCAAAGGCGGCTTTCGCGGTGGCGATGTTGCCTCCGTGGCCATTCACTACAAAAATCCGCTCGAATCCATGGGTCGCCAGCGACAGCACCAGGTCGTGGAGCACCGCCAGCAGGGTGCTGGGTTGAAGACTCATGGTGCCGGCGAAGCCAAGGTGGTGTTCAGCCATGCCGAACGCTTGCGCTGGGGTGACGAGCACACCACTCAAGCGCCCTAGTTCAAGGGCGACGGCTTCCGCGGTAAGGGCATCGGTGCCGATGGCACCTGTGGGGCCATGCTGCTCGGTAGAACCGAGCGGAATGATCACGCCTTTGCACTGCTCCAAGTAAGTGTCGACTTCTGGCCAGCTGCGTAAGGCCAAACGAATGGCATCAGAGCTGGAGGCTGCTCCGGGGAGGGGGGCTGACATGGCGCGAATTAATGGGCGGTGCCGTTGCCGTCGTATTGATCAGTGTTGTAGTAGCCCCCCTTGGTGCCGAAGTAGAGGGTCGCGAGCACGAAGAAACCGCAACCAAACAGCAGCACGGTGCCAAGGTTGAACCCGGAGAGCGCAGCGTCCATGCAGAGTTAGGCCGACTGCATCCAGCCTGCCAGCTGCGGCCGCATGCTCAAGGTGTTGATGGGTGAATCGTTATTGGTTTCACCGTTGGGGATGCCAGGTTGCTTCCGTGATGATCAGATTTCATCGCCTTCACCCGGTACAGCAAGCCAGCGACGCAGCCAG
>JAAZVJ010000029.1 GCA_018623675.1 Synechococcus sp. HW_metabat.54
ACCCGAAACCTCAAACCATGGCTGTTGTCACTCTCGCCGAAATGATGGAGGCGGGTGCCCACTTCGGGCACCAGACTCGTCGTTGGAACCCCAAGATGTCGCGCTACATCTACTGCGCACGCAACGGGGTCCATATCATTGACCTCGTGCAGACCGCCGTCTGCATGAACAACGCCTACAAATGGGTCCGTTCTGCTGCACGTAGCGGCAAACGCTTCCTCTTCGTGGGCACCAAGAAGCAGGCTTCTGAAGTTGTGGCTCTCGAAGCTGCGCGCTGCGGTGGCTCCTACGTGAACCAGCGTTGGTTGGGCGGCATGCTCACCAACTGGACCACCATGAAGGCCCGGATCGATCGTCTGAAGGATCTGGAGCGCATGGAGTCAAGTGGTGCGATCGCCATGCGACCCAAGAAAGAAGCTGCTGTGCTTCGCCGCGAGCTCGACCGTCTTCAGAAGTATCTGGGTGGTCTCAAGAACATGCGCCGTCTTCCCGACGTGGTGATCCTCGTGGATCAGCGTCGTGAAACCAACGCTGTGCTCGAAGCCCGTAAGTTGGACATCCCCCTGGTGTCGATGCTCGATACCAACTGCGACCCCGACCTCTGCGAGGTACCCATTCCTTGCAACGATGACGCAGTGCGTTCCGTCCAGCTGGTGTTGAGCCGTCTGGCTGATGCCATCAACGAAGGTCGTCACGGTTCGAACGATCAGCGTGGTGACGACAGCCAAGGCTGATTCTTACCAGCGCTAAGTTCACGCCGCCCTCCCGTTCCCGCGGGAAGGCGGCCTTTCTCATTCCACACTTTTAACCCCTCCTCCGATGGCTGCTGCCGTATCCGCCAAGCTCGTCAAGGACCTGCGTGACAAGACTGGCGCGGGAATGATGGACTGCAAGAAAGCTCTTGCAGCCACTGATGGTGATGCCGACAAGGCAGTCGAATGGTTGCGCCAGAAAGGCATTGCCAGCGCCGAGAAGAAGTCGGGCCGTACCGCCGCTGAAGGTGCGATTGGTAGCTACATCCACACGGGAGCCCGCGTCGGTGTGCTGGTTGAAGTCAACTGCGAAACCGACTTCGTGGCCCGTGGCGACATGTTCCAGGAGCTGCTCCGCGATGTGGCGATGCAAGTCGCTGCCTGCCCTGGTGTGGAGTACGTGACCACTGATGAAATCCCTGCGGAAATTCGTGAGCGAGAGAAGGCCATCGAAATGGGTCGTGACGACCTCGAAGGCAAGCCTGAGCAAATGAAGGAAAAAATTGTTGAGGGTCGCATCAACAAGCGCCTGAAAGAGCTGGCTCTGATGGAACAACCCTTCATCAAAGACAGCTCCCTCAGCGTTGCCGAACTCGTCAAGCAGACCGCAGGCAAAATCGGTGAGAACGTCAAGGTGCGTCGCTTCACCCGCTACACCCTGGGTGAAGGCATCGAGGTCGAGGAAAACGACTTCGCCGCAGAAGTTGCTTCGATGACCAAAGGCTGATCTTGGCTTCGGACCAGGGCTCTCGCTTGAGTCATAACCCAAGCGAGCAGCTTGTTCGCATCAAGGGCTGGTGCCAGCAATCGGCGCCAGCTTTTTATGCAGAACAGGAAAAATATTTATCCGTTCTGCGCGACTCTTTGCCGAAGGCAACGCATCGTGCCCTGAAGGAATTGTTGTGCCAGGTGGACGATGATCGCCTGGCACTGCTGAGTGAGCAGGATCGACGATCACTCCAGGATCGGATCGATCAACTCGTTCAGCGTTGTTCCACGTTGCTCACCATTGAGCAATTGCAGCTGTTGGCGCGGCGCCTGGTCCGAGAGAAGCATGAGCGCCGCCGCGAAGCGCAGCAAGCGATGGTGGATGCTCTGCATCGCTCCACAGACAATCAACCTGAGGGCCCGGCTGAGGATCCAGGAGTTGATGCAACCTCGCAATCGGAGGGGGCTGACGAGTCCGTTGAACTTCGCTTTGCTCCGCCCATTGAGCAACCATCCTTGCTGGATGGTCTGCTACCGCCTCCAGGTTTCGAAGACAAAGACGAGCTCCTGGATGATGCCTCGACGGACTCTGTTGAATTGGAGCTTCCGTTGGATCAGCCTCCGGCAATGAATGAAGAGGACTCAGGTCCATCTCAGTCGATGCCAGCAGATTCAGACAATGGCGATATGGCCATGCTGCGCTCCTTGTTTGTGATGGCTGGAGAAGCCTTGGATGCCTCTTCTGCTGAGACATCCATCGATGCAGGTGATTCCGATGATCCCGACGCTGCCTTCTCATCACTTGAGCAAGCGGCGGATGAATTCATGCCTTCCATGCCTCTTGAGCTCCTGCGCTGGCTGGATGGTCTGGATGCAGCGATCCATCGCCGTTTACGCAACCTTTCCCACGCCATCAATGTGGAATTGCTGAGGGCCGGTGTGGCCAGCAGCCTTCTCCCAATGAGCATTCTTGATGCTGTGCTCAAAGGTCAGGTGGAAACACTGCCATCCGCCAGCAATCTTGTGCGCTTGCGCTTGCCATTGCCCATGACAACTCCTGGAGATCCACTCATGGATCTCAGTTGTGTTCTTTTGAGGCCCTCTGAACTCGAATTTGATCTTGTGGCATTGCGTCGCTGTCGTGCCCGCCTTCGCCAGAGGCGGCACAACTTGCTCACAATGGTGCGACAGCAACGCCACTGGCAGCGGCGTGCCCAGACTCAACAGGTACAGCAGCAGTGGTGGCCCAGCCCTCCAACCAGTCCGCCCCAGAGCTGACGCGGCCCCTTTCAGCCGCTGATCTGGAGCTGCTTCGCGCTTGGTTGCGTCCGTTACAGACCGGCCTCACCCTTGAAGCAGAGCGAGGTTTTGTTGATTTACAGGGACGACAAGAACGCTTCCATACTTTTGTGGCTCGGCAATTGTCAGAGCCACCTCCGATTCCTCTCCCAGCCGATAGCTCGGCCCGCCTGGAGACGTTTTCTGCTGACTATCTCCGCTATTCGGATCTGAGCGAACCGGCGAGACGCCGTTTGGTGACCACCACGCGCCAGTGGCTGCATGGATTGCGTCAGCGCTTGGAACCTTCTGCTCCCATGGCACCACCCCGGTTGCGGGTGGCTAGCTCAGCGTCTGATCGTCCAGCTCAAAGCGCATCGGGTCATGCCCTGTCGCTCGACACCCCTCTTGCTGGTGTCAGGGGCATCGGACCAAAACTCGCGGAGCGTTTGGCCTCCCTTGGCTTGCTCTTAGTGCGAGACCTGATCCTCTATTACCCCCGGGATTACGTCGACTATTCGGCGATGCGAAGGATTGAAGCGTTAGAAGCTGGAGAAACGGCCACGATTGTGGCCACGGTGCGCCGTTGTCACGGCTTTACAAGCCCGCGCAATCCGAATCTTTCCATCGTGGAGCTTCAGGTTCAGGATCCCACCGGTCGCCTTAAGGTGACCCGTTTTCTTGCTG
Organism: Synechococcus sp. HW_metabat.54; assembly: GCA_018623675.1. Classification (GTDB taxonomy): domain Bacteria; phylum Cyanobacteriota; class Cyanobacteriia; order PCC-6307; family Cyanobiaceae; genus Synechococcus_C. The sequence continues at coordinate 3,426 of JAAZVJ010000029.1, forward strand.
GGAAACGCTTTAGTAGCCCCGCTGCGTTGCATGCCCAGACCCGTCAATATCCGGTTGGGGCCACTGTTGCCATCAGTGGTTTGGTGAAATCGGGGCCCTATGGGCTCAGTTTCCAGGACCCGTTGATCGAGGTGATGGAAAGTGCCAATGCACCCGTTCGATCTGAACAGATCGGTCGCCTCTTGCCTGTGTATGGGCTGACCGAAGGTCTCACCGCTGATCGATTGCGCAAGCTCGTCAGCCTGGTGTTGCCTGCGGCCGCGCGATGGCCGGAGCCTTTGCCCGCTGATCGAATCCAGTGCCTCGATCTGATCCCCCGTCGCACCGCTCTGGAGACAATTCATCGCCCAGTTGATGGGGATGCACTGCAGCGCGCCCGTCGACGTTTGGTGTTCGATGAATTCCTGCTGTTGCAACTCGGGTTGATGCAGCGTCGTGCAGCATTACGTCAGCGCCAAGCACCAACCCTGGAGGGTGTCGGGCAGCGCGATGGATTGGTGGGTCAATTTCTTGAACTGCTGCCCTTCCAGCTCACCGGTGCACAGCAACGTGTTCTTGCGGAGATCGAGGTTGATCTGGGCAAGGCCGAGCCCATGGCGAGGCTGGTGCAGGGGGATGTCGGCAGTGGTAAGACCGTCGTTGCTGTTGCGGCACTGCTGAATGCCGTTGATGCCGGTTGGCAAGGGGCCTTGATGGCCCCAACGGAAGTGCTGGCTGAACAGCACTTCCGCAGTCTTTGCCAGTGGTTGACGCCTCTCAACATCACGGTTGATTTGTTGACTGGATCCACCTCGAGGCCGAAGCGCAGACGCATGCTGAGCGATCTCGCGAATGGTCATCTCCACGTTCTGGTGGGCACCCATGCCCTGATTGAAGACCCCGTCGACTTTTCTCGACTCGGATTAGTGGTCGTCGACGAACAGCATCGTTTTGGTGTGCGTCAACGCAATCGATTGCTGAGTAAGGGCTTGCAGCCGCATCTGTTGACGATGACGGCAACACCGATTCCGAGGACCCTGGCCTTGTCACTCCATGGTGACCTAGACGTGAGTCAAATTGATGAATTGCCCCCGGGCCGGACGCCAATTCAAACCCGACAGATTGGAGGTGGTGATCGCGACCAGGCCTATGACTTGATCCGTGAGCAGGTGGATGCTGGTCAACGGGCGTATGTGGTGCTTCCGCTGGTGGAGGAGTCTGAAAAAATGGATCTCCGATCAGCCGTTGATGTCCATCGGCAACTGGCAGAAGAGGTCTTTCCAGATTTCTGCGTCGGCTTGCTGCATGGGCGACTGAACAGTGCTGATAAGCAGGCAGTGATCCGATCGTTTGCGCGGGGAGATTGTCAGGTTCTTGTGTCCACCACTGTTGTGGAAGTGGGAGTGGATGTTCCCGAGGCGAGTGTGATGGTGATCGACCATGCCGATCGCTTTGGATTGGCTCAGTTGCACCAGCTGCGTGGTCGTGTTGGTCGCGGCGCTGCGGCATCACACTGTTTGTTGGTGAACGACAGCCGTAACCCACTGGCTCGTCAGCGCTTGGATGTGCTGGTGCGATCCACCGATGGATTTGAAATCGCTGAGATGGACTTGCGCTTAAGGGGGCCTGGCCAAGTGCTGGGAACCAGGCAATCAGGTTTGCCTGATTTGGCGCTGGCCAGCCTGGCTGATGATGGCGCTGTTCTTGATGATGCTCGAGCTGAGGCGACGCGATTAATTGATGCAGATCCCGGTCTCGACCGATACCCCGTGCTTCGGGATTTGTTGCAGAATCAAAAGGCTCGGATGAGTGCCGCGGGGCAATTGAATTGATCGACGCCTGTTTCCACAGGTGCGAGTCCAAAACGAGATTTATTTCGTTTTATTTGCACTCTTTCTCAGCCATTGCTGACATTGATGCGGCTGTCTCGTTGTGCTTTGTTGTCTGAGGCCTTAACCCTTTTTGATTGGTGCTCCTTTCTCAATCCCTGTCTACATAAGCTTTCTCGGAGAAAAGCAAACCCCTGATTGAGTGGCCTTTGTGTTGTCTTAATGGTTTTAGTCTTCTTGGCTTGCTAAGTGATGACCGCATCTGGCTCTGGTCGCACCTTTGGTCGCCATGAGACGCAATCTGGGGAAAACAGGCGGACAGTTGTGGAAATGTCTCGCTGCCATCGAGGTCTGCGACCCTGTTAGCACTCGCATTGGAGTTGGTGTTGCGTCCGTGGAGTGACCGCCAGATCGAAGACTGTGGGGAGCCGCTTTGCTCCTTGTCTCCAGATTTTTTCTGCCTGCAGCCTCATCCCTATCAGGCGCTTGGCGCTCCTTACGGCGCGGGTTTGAATCCATTCGCGCTTCGTGAGGGTGTGTGCAGCCGTTTGTTGAAAGCGCAGCGGGATCTTCAGAGTCGAGCTCCAGGGCTGCGTTTCGCCATTTTTGATGCCTGGCGCCCGATCGCAGTTCAACAGTTCATGGTCGATCACGCCCTGGCGGAAGAGCGGGGACGACGCGGATTGCCTCTCGACGCAAGAACTGACGACCCTCTGACCCAAAAGGCGCTTAAGGATGTGGAAGAGGCTGTTGGCCGTTTCTGGGCTCCGCCCAGCCGAGATCCTGAAACTCCCCCACCCCACAGCACTGGTGCGGCGGTTGATCTCACGCTTGCAGATGAGACAGGAACTCCCCTTGATATGGGTGGAGCCATTGATGCCATCGGCGTGGTTTCTGAACCCAGTTACTACGCAGTTGCCGCTCAATCAGGGCAAGATTCCGAGGCGGTGCTGTTTGATCAGCGTCGTTGCCTTCTGCGGCACGTCATGGAAGCTGCTGGCTTTCAGCAACACCCCAACGAGTGGTGGCATTTCAGTTATGGAGACCAGCTCTGGGCATGGCGTGCGGGCCAGAAGACGGCCTTGTATGGCCGCTCTGAACCGAGTGCATGATTCAGGCGTTGAGAAGCTCAGCGACGGCCTCATCGCCGAGTTTGTGCACGTGATCCCCCAGGCTGCGACGTCCCCCCGCCGCTTTCCAGCTCATCAACAGAGGTTCGATGGTGGTTTCCAGCTCGTCTAGTGGGAGTTTTTGCAGATAGGGCTTGGCCAAGCGTTGCAAATTCGCACTGCCCCCGAGCCAGAGCTGATACTGGTTCACGCCGCTGCCAACGAGGGCAAGCTCGGCCATGTACGGACGAGCACATCCATTGGGACAGCCAGTCATGCGAATCAGCAGTGGCTTTTCGATTTCAAGGCGCTGCAGCTGACGATCAAGCCTGTCAAGGACGTCGGGAAGGATCCGCTCAGACTCGGTGATGGCGAGCCCGCAGGTGGGCAAGGCAGGGCAGGCGATGGCATGTCGCGCCAGGGGTGCGGGCATCTCTGGTGTCTCGACACCGAGTTCCGCAAGGGCAGCACGGACGGAGGCCCGTTGCGGTGTGCCGATATTGCACAGCAGCAGGTCTTGATTGGGTGTGAGCCGGATTTCCAGCTGGTAGGTCTCCACGAGTTTGCGAAGCCCCTTCTTGAAGTCCCCTTCAAGGCGCCCACAAAGCAGGGGGATCCCCACAAACCACAGCCCTGCTCGCGTGCGGTTCCAGCCGAGATAGTCGTGCAGCTTCGCCTTGGGTTCATTGCGAAGAGGCTTGAGCTCACCCTTGAAGTAATCCTTGGTGAGCTGGTCCCGGAACCAACGGATGCCCTTGTCATGCAGCAGATATTTCATGCGGGCGTGTCGGCGCACTTTGCGGTCGCCGTAATCACGCTGAAGCGCTAACACGCTTTGCACGAGGTCGAGCACCTGATTGGCGGGCACGTAGCCGAGCGGATCGGCAATACGCGCGAATGTTTCTTCCTTGTTGTGGGTGCGGCCCATGCCACCGCCCACGTACACGTTGCAACCGCGCAACTCTCCTGTGGCATCGGTGAACACCACCAGGCCGATGTCCTGGGTTAGGAGGTCAACGGAGTTGTCACCAGGAACAGTGACCGCCACCTTGAACTTTCGCGGTAGGTAGGTGTCGCCATAGAGGGGTTCCCGCTCATCACCGGAAAACACACCACCTTCCAGTTGACGACTACGGGCTTTCTTGACGCTGCGATTGGGTTTGATGCGATAGCTGAGGTCGCCATCTACCCAAAGGTCCAAGTAAGAACCTTCGGCAGTTTCTGGACTGAGTAGATCTGCGATGTCATCGGCCAATTGCCGAGCAGCGGGGTAACCACCTTTCTCAAAAGGAGCAGCTGGTGCCATCACGTTGCGGTTGATATCTCCGCAGGCGGCGAGTGTCGACCCCATGCTGCGCACGATGGTGCCAATCACCTCCTTGAGGTCGGCCTTGGGCACACCATGCATCTGAAACGCCTGACGGGTGGTGGCCCGCAGCGTTCCGTCGCCGAGCCGGTCGGCCAGTTCATCCATCGCCAGGAACAAGCCAGTGGGGATGCGGCCCCCCGGGCTGCGCAGGCGCAGCATCATCTGCCAGGTTTTGTCTTTCCCCTTCTCGCGTTTATCGCGATCATCCTGCTGATAGCTGCCGTGGAACTTCAGCAGCTGCAGAGCGTCTTCGCTGAAGTAGGGGAGCTCATTGCTGAGTTCGTCCAGCAATGGCTTCTTGAGAAAGTCGCTATCACGCTTGCGTTGTTCTGCCTTGGGAAGCGGCGCTCCCTCAATCGCGAGCCTGCCGTTGCCTGCGCCTTGGGTTCCTGCGGTGGCGTCGACGCTCGTCTGGCTCACTGGCGCATTAATCACGTTGTTTCGAAGCTAGCGAAACGGCTTCCAATACAGTCAGTGCCCTGTCGAGCCGACTGGTGTGGCCTCAACCTTCCTGCTCGAAATCGGAACGGAAGAACTTCCTGCGGACTTTGCCCGCCTCGCACTTCCTCAGTTGCAGGACAGGGTGAAGCGTGACCTGGCGGAGTTACGTCTCGATCACGGCGACGTTTTGGTGACCGGTACTCCCCGGCGCCTGGCTGTGCGTGTCCATGATCTGGCTGAGGGCCAGGAGACGCTTCGAGAAGAACGTAAAGGCCCCCCTGTCGCCCAAGCTTTTGTGGATGGGGCTCCTGGGCCAGCAGCCCTGGGCTTTGCGAAGCGCTGTGGTGTGGATCCCTCCGCTCTCGAGGTCCGTCCGACCCCCAAGGGTGATTGCGTGTTTGCCACCGTTGAGGTGGAAGGTCAGCCGACGCGTGCGCTGTTAGAGGAGCGAATTCCCGCTTGGATTGATGGGCTTCAGGGTCGCCGCTTCATGCGTTGGGGC